>CBIHQZ010000113.1:0-10907 GCA_966212315.1 uncultured Myxococcales bacterium | reverse complement strand
TTGCCGCTCAAGGTGCCGGCTTGATAGACAGGCCCGAGTGGCGCGAGCAGTGACATCGCATCGCGACGCCCGCCGAACGCGCCCATCGGAACGCCGCCGCCCGCGATCTTCGCGAGGGTCGTGAGGTCGGGGCGGATGCCGAAGCGAGCCTGCGCACCGCCGAACGCGACGCGGAAGCCGGTCATCACTTCGTCGAACACCAGCAGCGCGCCGTGCGATTTGCAGAGCGCGGCGATCCCCTCGAGGAAGCCTTCGCGCGGGGGCACGCAACCCATGTTGCCGACCACCGGCTCGAGGATGACGGCGGCGATCTGGTCGCGATGCGCGTCGAACAACGCGGTGAGACCGGGGAGATCGTTGTACGTGGCGGTGAGCGCGGTGCCGGCAATCGCGGCGGGCACACCGGCGGAATCAGGGACGCCGAAGGTCGCGAGGCCCGAGCCTGCTTTCGACAACAGGTAATCCGCGTGGCCGTGATAGCAGCCCTCGAACTTCACGATCAGATCGCGCTTCGTGAATCCGCGCGCCACGCGCAACGCACTCATGCACGCCTCGGTGCCCGATGACGTCAGCCGCACCATCTCCATGCTCGGGATCGCTTCGCAGAGCGCTTCGGCGAGAAGCACTTCGCGCTCGCTCGGTGCACCGAAGCTCGTGCCGTCGCCCGCTGCATCGCGAATGGCTTTCACGATGCCTGCGTTCGCGTGGCCGAGGATCATCGGTCCCCACGAGCCGACGTAGTCGACGTAGCGCTCGCCGTTCGCGCCTTCGAGCCAGCACCCCTCGGCGCGGCGAATGAAGATCGGCTCGCCACCGACTGCACGGAACGCACGCACCGGTGAATTCACGCCGCCCGGGATGTGCGCCTTGGCACGCGCGAAAAGCGCCTTCGATACTTCGTCAGTCATGCTGTCTCCGTCGTGGATTTGATCGCAGCGACGCGCCGATCGCGGTCACGCGCACGCGCGTGCGAGTTGTACCACCGCGGCGCGAATCAGCGATCGCGCACGAGGGCGCCGGCATCCGGCACGACCGGCGGCTGACCGAAGATCGCGGCGCCGAAGCCGAGGCGGAAGTCCGCGAGCGAGCCGACCATCGTCTGCGCGCGGGTACTCGCGACGGCGCCCGACGAGAGCGAGGTCGTATCGAAGGTCATCACCGCATAGTCGAGCGGATCGCCGGCGCGATCGGTGCGCAGCTCGACCGAGTCGAGCGAGATGTCGTTGCACTGCGTAGCGCAGTAGTTCGCACGCACGAACACACGCACGTCGAACGACGCGCCGTCGTGCGCATGCAGCAGCGCCGCAGCGGTGCCGACGATCTCGGTGGTGCCGGGACGAACGACCGGCCCGAGGATCAACATGCCGGTGGTCCCGGCATCGAAGTCGGATGCGCCCACATCGCTCGGGTTCGCATCGCTGACGGACGCATCGCTCGCACTCGCATCCATCGCCGACGTGGACCCATCGCTCGCGACGTCCGTGCTCGCGTCGCTGAAGCTGGTCGCATCCGTCGCCGCGTCGGTGTTCGCACCGGCGTCCGCGCTGCCGGGCATCGCGTCGAGCAACGCGATCGGCGGATTGCCGGGGGCGAGCGTGAGCGAGGTGATGCTGGTCGAACCGTCGCGCAGATCGAGTCGCGACGACGCTGCACCTTGCGCGATCACCGCACTCGCGCGGATGACGTACGAGCCCGCGCCGAGCCCACTGATCTCGGTCGGCGCGCCAGTGGGCTCCGCGTGAACGATGCGCACTGCGCGTTCTTGCCCGTCGACGAGACACATCGCGGCGACCCATACATCGCCTCGCGCGACGTCGAGTCCCGGCGCGAGATCGAGCATCACGCTCACGCTCGCGGTGCCTCCGCCGAGGCAACCCACTGCGGTGCCGTCGACCGCGGACGCATCGGAAGACGTCACATCGCCGGCGTCGAAGCCTGCGTCCGTGAACACCGGCGCACCGCAGGCCGCGAGCGTCGCGGTGGAAATCGAGACGAAGCAAAGAATGCGAAACAAGCTCACGCGCTAGATGTAGCACGCGCGATCGCGGCGAAAGCATGGAGGCTACGGCGCGACATCGATGTCGCAGCCGGTCGGTTCAGTCGGACTCTTCGCTGTGCTCGTCGATGAGTTCGAGCCGCCCATGTCGCAGACCGTAGGTGCGCCGAACGATCTCGGCCACGGGCGCGCCGCCGGGTCCGCGGCGTCCCGGTGAGATGGACACGTGCAGATCGCGCGGCGCAGGGACGTCGTCGACGACGAGGAATTCACCGTGCGTGATCGCCCCGGTCTCGTCGTCCATCGCACCGAATGGCGCGTTCGCGAGGAGTGTCTCGAGCCGCCCGCCGCGCGTGAGCTGATACGCCGAGAGATACGGTCCAGTCACCGATGCGCCCGTTGCGTCTTGCGACACCATCACCACTGCGACCTCGCGAGCGGCATCGCTCGACAATCGCAACGGCTCCGCGCGCACCGACGTCTGTCCGCATCGACCCGGACGAAGATCCTGCATCACCGGAACACGCGTGACGGTGCGCCATCGCGACGATTCGAAGTGCACGCTCGCCAGCGTCGCGTTGCCGCATGTCGTCACGACGAGCATCGAAGCGTCGTCGCCCACGTGATTCACGACGACCGCGCGTTCGACGCCTTCGTCGGGTGCAACGTCACCGGTGATGTCGCGTGCGCCTTCGGACGCGGCGAGTGCGACGCCGAGGACTCCGAGCGATGCCGCATCGCCGGCGGCCATTCGTGCGCGCAGATCTTCGAGCGAGGCATCGCCCGCGTGCGAGATGTTTTCCGCGCGTGATCCGGGTGGGGGCGAACTGCTCGCGTTGGATGCAACGGTGTTCTCGCCGTGCGGGCGCGGAGTAGCGGGGCCGCAGGCGACGAAGATCGCGGTCGTGAGGGTGAGTACGGATCTGGTCGCACACTGGTTCATGTTCCCGATCGCTCCGTGCCATCGAGCGCCGCGTACGCGTACGACATGGTCGACGTGTTGCGTGCCCACCCGGGCGTTCCGTCGGGCGCCATCACGATGATCCCCGCTTGCGCGCGCACGCGCCGCGCGAGGTATGCGATCGCCTGCTCGGCCGCCTGCGTCGCCGACGCGCCCGCGCGCATCGCTTCGCATGCCGCACGCGCGAGCGAGACCTTCATGATCGCCTCGCCGATGCCGGTCGAACTCGCCGCACCGCACTCGTCGTCGGCGAGCGTTCCCGCGCCGAGAATCGGCGAATCGCCCACGCGGCCGATCGCCTTGTCGGTCATGCCGCCGGTGCTCGTCGCGGCCGCCACGTGCTTGCCATCGAACGCCACGGCACCGACCGTCCCGCCGGCCCATCCCGCTTCGGCACGTTCGGCTTTCACGTCGGCGAGTCTCGCGCGTGCGGCCGGCGTGATCATCGTTTCGAGGTCCGCCGCGACGAATCCGTTCGCCTCGGCGAAGCGTCGCGCACCCGCGGACGCATAAAGCACGTGCCGTCCATCGCGCATCGCCGCCCGCGCGATGGCGATCGGATTGCGAAACGGCGGGAGCGCACACACGGCACCGGCCGCGAGCGTCGCGCCGTCCATGATCGACGCATCGAGTTCGATCGTGCCCTCACGCGTGAGACACGCGCCCGTTCCAGCGTTGAACTGCGCATCGTCCTCGAGCACTTCGACCGCGCGTTGCACCGCGTCGATCGCGGAGCCTCCCGCCCGCAACACGTCGCGCCCCGCGGCCGCCGCGCGCTCGCATCCTGCCACGTGCGACGCGACTCGATCGCCTCGCAGATCCCCTGCCCCGCCGTGAACCAGCACGCCTGGAGTCATTGCCATCACCATCGCATTCCGCGCCGCGCGAACGTGTCAGAGCAAGATGCCGCGAAGCATGAAACTGCCGATGGAGAAGTAGATCACCAGCCCGGTGACGTCGACCAGCGTCGCGACGAACGGCGCGGATGCCGTCGCGGGATCGAGGCCGAGTCGCCGCAGGATGAACGGCAGCATCGAGCCGACGACTGATCCGAACAGCACGACGCCGACCAGGCTCAACGCCACGGTCACCGCGATCATCGCGTAGTGCGGGCCGTACACGTGCACGCGATTTGGCCACACCATGATGCGCACGAAGCCGATGACTCCGAGGATCAGTCCGAGCGCGAGCCCGGCGACGACCTCGCGTCGGAACACGCGCCACCAGTCGCGCAGTTCGACTTCGCGCAATGCGAGCGAACGAATGATCAGCGACGTCGCCTGCGATCCCGAGTTGCCGCCCGACGAGATGATCAACGGCACGAACAGCGCGAGCACCACCGCGCGCGCGATCTCGTGCTCGAAGTAGCTCATCGCGGTGGCCGTCAGCATTTCGCCGAGAAACAGCGCGGAAAGCCAGCCCGCGCGCTTCTTGATCATGTCGACGAAGGGCGTCTCGAGGTACGGCGCATCGAGTGCTTCCGAACCACCGAGCTTCTGGATGTCTTCGGTCGCTTCGGCTTCGACGACATCGAGCACGTCGTCGATGGTGATGATCCCGAGAAGCACTCCGTTGGTGTCGGTCACGGGCAACGCGACGCGGTCGTACTTGCGGAACAGCTCGACGACTTCTTCGCGCGGCATCGTCGCCTGCAGCGACACGAGCTGCCGGTCCTCGAGGTCACCGACCTTCGCGGTCGGCTGCGCGAGCACGAGCGTCTTCAAGCGCAGATCGTCGAGAAGCTTTCCCTTCGCATCGACGACATAGACGATGTTCAACGTCTCGGCGTCCTTGCCGTGCTTGCGAATGTGATCGAGCGCTTCGGACACCAGCCATTCGGGCTTGAGCGCCACGTACTCGGGCGTCATGAAGCGCCCGGCCGTTCCTTCGGGGTACCCGAGCAGACGCCGCGCGATGCGGAGTTCGTCCGGGGTGAGCGTCGCCAGCATGTGCTTGGTGACCTCGGGCGGAAGCTCTTCGAGAAGGCGCGTGCGATCGTCCGGCGCCATCTCGTTCAAGATGCGTTCGGACTCTTCGTTCGCGAGGCTCTGCACCAACTGGGTCTGTTGCTCGAGCGGCAGGTACTCGAACACGTCGGCGGCGATGCTGCGCGGCAGGACGCGGAACACGATCGCGCTGTCGGCGAGCGAGAAGCTCTCGAGGATTTCGGCGAGGTCGGGTGGCGCGAACTCTTCGAGGGCGGCGCGCAACGACGCGAAGTCTTGCGATCGGATCAGCTCTTCGAGGTCGGGCTTGAGCAGCGTTCCGAGCATCGTCATGGCTCGCCCTCCGCGGTGGCCGGACCTTGCGCCGCGGAAATCGAAACGGCAACGAGAATGTGGCGGCTCTGCGCTGAAATCTGGGCGCGTGTGTAACGTACACGCCAGGGGTCCCGAAGCGCGGGTCGGACCATGCAGCCCAGAGCGTTCCGTCGGCCGCGCGAACGAGTGCGGTGCGGGTGCCGATCCATCGGGTCGGGTCGAGTCCGGTGGTGAGCGCGAAGGGTTCGACGGAGACACTCTGGTTGCGGCCGCATCGTTGCGACGCATCGCGCGGGCAGTGCGCGACGACTACTTCGCCGGGGCCGAAACGATTGTCGACGAAGAGCACGTCGACATCGCCGGTGGCAGGGTCGGCCGCGATCGAGGGCCATCCGTGCGTCGCGCAAGGCTCGTCGTCGTTCACCATGCGATAGGTGAAATGCGCGCCGTCGTCGGTGCTGGTCGCGAGGATCACGTCCCACACGCCGAGGAGCCCGCCGGTGACATACGCGACGTGAATCACGCCGGGCGCGGCGGCGGCGGCCGGTGCGAATCGCACGGGAAGATCCGTGCTGCGCGCGACTTCGACGGTTGCAGCGAAGGTCACGCCATCGTCGACCGAGCGTCGCAAGCGAACGCGGTTCTCGCGATCACCGAGCGAGGCCACGCCGCTCTCGAGGCTCTCGTCGTACCAGCTCGCGATCACGACACCCGGCTCGCTCCCCGCGACTACTGTGCTCACGCGCGGGGCGCGCCGCGCGGTGGTGCCGTGTTCGAGGGATGCGAGTGCGAGTGGCGCCGCGAACATCGCATCGCTCGCGAGCGCGGTGGCGAACGACAACTCGGTCCCCTCGCCCACCGCGCGCGTGGCGGTGACGAAGAGCGCATCGACGCCGTTCGCGCGCGCGCCGATCGCGAACGACGGGGCATCGCACGCGAGCAGGCAATGGGTCTCGGGGAAGATCGACGCAGCGCGCGTGAAGGTGATCGCGCCATCGTCGCTCGCGGCGTAGCGCACCGGGTTTCCCGGGCGATCGGTGTTCCGCGCGACGAACGCGAGATGCGCGCGACCGGTGCGGTCGTAACGGGTGTTCACGACGTCGACGTCGGGGAAGTCCGCATCGTGGATCGTCGTCGCGCCCGCGATGCTTCCGTCGGACGCGATGCGCGAGATCCCGCCGCGCCAGTAGGGAACCATGTTGACCAGCGCATAGCCCGCGTACGCGACCAGCATCGGATGCATCGCGCTCGGATCGATGGCGATGGAGGGTTCGGTCTCTTCGAGCGTCCCCACGCGTTCACGCGACGCGCTGATCGGCGGCGTCACGAATGCACTCGGTGGAAGCGGCGCGAGAAAAGGCCCGCTCCCCGCGTCGCGATCGATGCTGGTGAAGCACGCGCTACCGTCGGCGCGGCGACCGATCGGCTCGGGATTCGGAAGGCACGTGGGCGCTGCACCGGGTCGCGGCGGGATGCAGACGTATCCGTCGGCGCGTCGGCAATCCGCGTCGGTGCTGCAGCGCTGGATGCAGTAGCGATGCGTGGAATCGAGCGGGTAGCAGGTGGTGCCGTCGGGGCACGCATCACGAAGACAGTCTTGCGCGCAGTACCCGTTGGGAAAGCCTTGCGTGGGTGAGAGGCACGTCTCGCCGGCGCTGCAGCCACCGAGTGCTTCGCCGTTCGGATCGAGTCCGCACGATGTGCCGATGGGCGTGCGCGCGATGTCGGTCGCGTCGTTGTGCGCGTCGATCGGGAGCACGTCGCCGAAGCCCGACGGAGGGCTGCATGCGGCGACGATCGTGAGCGCGATGATCGCGAGGATGCGCACGAGGAAAAGGTACCGCAGACCCCTCCCCATCACCTTCACCATTTCGAATCGCCCTCCCCGAACGACACTGCGCAATGCGGAGTCGGCGAGTGTCGTCCGAAGAGGGGCACGCAATGAGCGAATCCGTGGGAGCCCAATGATTGCCTCTTCGGACGACACTGAAGCGTGACTCGCGAAGTGCGGTGTCGTTCGGGGAGGGCTCGCCGTGGGAAGTCAGCTGCAGGGAGGGGTCTGCGCAAGCGCGAGTGAGCGGCGCGATGTAGCC
Source organism: uncultured Myxococcales bacterium (assembly GCA_966212315.1). GTDB lineage: Bacteria > Myxococcota_A > Polyangia > Polyangiales > CBIHQZ01. The sequence goes on along the minus strand of CBIHQZ010000113.1, from coordinate 3,596 downwards.
GCCGAGAAGGGTCGGTCGCGTCGACTCGCTCCGGGGAGGGGGCTTCGGGGCTACGGCGCAATCTCCGCGGGCAACGCATCCAGATCGGGTTCGCGCACGTCCGGCGGAAAAAGGATCTGCAGCGGAATCGCCACGCGCGCAGACCATGCGTTCGCGTCGTGCGTCGAACCCGGGAACGTCAGCCAGTGCAGATCGACACCGGGCGTGTATCCCTGACTCACCAGCGCGCGGAACATCGCACGCGTGTGATGAAAGCCGTCGCGTGCACTCGCGTCCTGTTCGAACGCGCTCCGCGCCGCACCCGAGTCGAGATAGAGCGTCGCGCGCGGCTGAAGCGGCTCGCTCTGCTGCACCATGCGCACGGCGTGTCGGTCGGCCCACCAGAACGAACTCGAGAGACATGCCGCCTTGCCGAACACGTCCGGGCGCGTCCATGCCGCGTAGAGCGAGAACAGTCCGCCCATGGACGAACCGAGAAGCGCGGTGTGATTGCGCCCTCGGAGCGAGCGGTACTTCGCGTTCACGTGCGCACGCACGCCGTCGACCATCGCGCGCAGGTGCTTCTTCGCCTGGCCGCCGCCGTGCGTCGCGTCCGCCACGGCGCTCAATCGCTCGATGCGACGTTCGCTCGTGTCGACCGCGACCACGATGATCTCGGCCATCGCACCGATGTCGTAGAGCTGATCGAGCGCGGCATCGAGGTGCCACACGCCGTAGGGATCTTTCGAGGTACTCCACAACGCTTGTCCGTCCTGCGCGTAGAGCACCGGATAGCGCCGCGCGTCCTGCTCGCCATAGCTGGGAGGAAGGAGCACCTGGATCGTGACCTTGTCGCCGTCGAACTCGAGCGTCTCGGGTTCGGTGAGAACGCTGGCGCTGCGATCGAAGTACGGCTCGATGTGCAGGTGATCCCCGGGATGCACCGCGTAGTTGCGACCGTGCGCCCAGTCCTCTTCGTTGCGAACGAGCTTGAACTCGAGCACCTCGCCGAGCGGAAGCTCGACGGAGAACACGCTGCGATCACCGTCGCGCAGTGCAGGCCGCGTGGTGTGCTCCCACGAGAGCGGCGCGCGATTGCCGCGCATGCCGATCGCACCGCGATGCGCGGGATAGTTCACTTCGATCACGGTGGTGGCGGGCGGGTCGGGCAGCTTCGTGACCGAGATGCGCGGCGGATGCGGATTCTGGGAGGACATCGGCGGCGACTGTGTGGCCGAAGACTGTGCGCAGCCATGACAAAGGACACGCGCCGCGCGGGCGTCATGCTCGTTCGCACGCGCTTGCCGGTGGATGCATCGGAGCGAGGTCGACCTTCGACACGGACACGGGCGCCGATGCGCGTGGTACCAACGTTCATGCGCAGTGCATTCCGCCCCCGTGGCGCCGGGCTTCGCATCGGTACGGTGTTCGTCCTCGCATTGGCGCCCGCGGCGTCGATCGGCGCGCAGGACGCTCATACAAGCGAAGCAAACGTCGGCGGCGTGACGATCCGTGGCACGGAGCGAAGTTCGGGCGGTCGTGTCCCGCACAACCCGGAATTCGAAGTGCACAACGGGAGTGCGCGGCCGCGTCACATCCGGATCGTCGCGCTCGAATCGCTGGCGGAAGGCGGTGAACATCGCGTGCTCGCGGCGCGAGGTACAGCGGCCTGGACTATCGCCGCGGGCGCGCATGCGACGCTCTCCATCGACTACGCCGGGGACGCACTGCAAGCCGGTCGCGGACTCCCCTGGCATCGGTTCCGCGCGACATTCGATGTCGACGGTACGCGCGTGAACGCACTCGCGACGACGGCCTACCTCGAGCGCATTCCGCTGCGACGCGGCGCGATCTTCGTGCCTCCCGAAGGGCTCGCTACCCTGCGCGGAAAAGCGCTGGGTTCGCGATGAATCCACCCGTCATGCAGTTCGACGCGATGGCTGCGCTCATCGAACAGGGACGACTCGACGAGTTGTCGACCGCACTCCGCGCGCATAGCGATCTGGCCCATGTGCGCAGCGACGAAGGCGACACGTTGCTTCATCGCGCGTGCGAAGCGCGGCAACTCGCTGCGGTGAACCTGCTTCTCGAGAACGGCGCCGATCCGAACGCATCAGGCCGTCGCGGTTGGACTCCTCTCCACGCGATCGTGAGCGGCGGCATCGCACCCGACATGGCGATCGTGCAGCGCTTGTTGGAAGCGTTCGCGAAGCCGCAGTTGCGCGACGAGAATGGCTTCGACGCAGCCGAATGGACGATCCGCGAAGCACCCGATGCGTTCGAGGAAGTGTTCGCGGCGTTCGAGACGTTCGCACCGGGTTCGACGCGTGCGGCGCGTGAGCTGGCAGCGAGTCCGCTCGGTGTCGCGTTCGACGCAGTGGCCGCGCACGTTCACGCGCTCGCGCTCGAAGCGCAGACCGCGACGGCACTCAAAAACCTGATCGACCGATTCGTGCGAGGTGAGCCGATCGCCGCGAAGTCGCGCATCACCCTGGTGAACGAAGCGGCGCGACTGCTGGCGGAGATCGCGAAGAGCCCATGGGGAGATCCGGTGCGGCGATGGCTCGCCCATTCGAAGACGGACGCGGCGGTGGTGCACCTCGCGGCACATGCGGTTCGCGGCGTCGATCGGTAGCGTCCCGAAGTCCGCTCGCGGACGCTGTACACGCGCGTCGCGAAGTGGCACTCCGGATTCATGACGCTCCGGCATCTAATCGTTTCGCTTGCATGCTGCGCTTCGTGGCTCGCTGCGTGTTCCGGCGCGCACGAGACCGACGCGAGTGCGAGCGATGGGCCCATCGATTCCTCATCGCATGACGCACTGGATCCGCGCGATGCGCTCACGGGAAGTGATGCCCGCGACGCATCGAGCGGCATCGATGCGATGGTCGCCGACGACGTCACGATCGGCACCGACGCGGCCGTCGAAGACAGCACGCGTCCCGACGGATGCGCGCCGCCGGTCGATGCCCCTGTTCCCAGCATGCAGACTGCGCGGCCGAAGGGGAGCACGTGCGCGGCGCTCGGTTACTACGAGTACGTCCCGCCGACCTACGCGTCGACGGGCTCCACGCACTGGCCACTGATCATCGCGTTTCACGGCGACGGCCAGCGCGGCAACGGCACCACCGATCTCCCTTCGCTGCTCGACACCGGGCTGACGCAACAGATCCAGCGCGATCATTGGGATCCCATGCACCGCTTCGTCGTCCTCGCGCCGCAGATGGACGATCGTGGCGGCATGCTCGAACGCACCGGCAACTCCGTGCGCGACTTCATCACGTTCGCGATCGCGAACTACAACGTCGACGTGCACCGCATCTACCTCACGGGGCTCTCGGGCGGCGGCGCACCGATCTATAACTATCTCTCGCAGGAGTCGGGCGGCATCGTCGCGGCGGTGGCGCCGATCTCTGGCTGGTACTCGTATCAGAACCAGGAATGCCACTGGGCGCAGGTGCCGATCTGGTACTTCCACGGTGCGATGGACAACGTCGTTCCGCCGGCGGGTCATTCCACGCTCTCGTACAACAACCTCATCGCGTGCTCGCCCGCTGCGCCGATCGCGCCGCGCTACACGCTGTACGCAAACCGCGCCCACGACGTGTGGGACCTCA
>CBIHQZ010000112.1:0-10948 GCA_966212315.1 uncultured Myxococcales bacterium | reverse complement strand
GGGCCGGAGCGGCGTGTGATCACGGTAGTACTGTCGCGCCGCGCGGCGGAGTGCTCGGTAACTTGCCGTCGCACCATGCGACTCGATCCACGGGTGCTCGTCGAGCGGCACCGCTTGATTCGTCAGCTGTCCACCGATCCATTGCGTCTCCTCCGTGAGCACGACGCGCATGCCCGCGCGAGCGCCCGCGAGTGCGGCCGCGCACGCACCGAAACCACCGCCGATGATGGCGATGTCCGTTCGCACGGTGTTCATGCGGCCTCTGGCGCGTGGATGGACGATGACCCGAAGCGGCGTGATGCGCCGCGGTTCGATCGCGTGATCTCGAGCGACCACGCCGCGACGAGTTCTCCGCTGTCGAGACGGAAATGATTCGCTCGTGTACGCCCACCCTCGATGCGAGCCATGGCCCCAGGCCATGCAGGATCCGTGTTCGCGTCGCGCGCGCAGGAGCGCGACGTGCGGAGTGGAAGCCCGTCACGAACGCGCCTCGACTTCGAGCACGAACCGACTCGTACGCGAAGATGCTCCGACGGCCTGTTGCCGGACGGAGCCCGTCATCATCGCTGACTGCGATCGAGAGATCAGCGCGCAGCGGCAGGAGCCACGCCCGCTGGAACGGCGCCCGTCGCGCCAGCGCCACCCTGCGGCGCGGGCGTGGTCGTCGCACCAGCCGTCGCGGGCTGCGTCGGTTGCGCGGTGGTGTTCGTAGCAGTCGTGGTGCTCGCCGGGGCTGCGCCGGGCGTTCCGGTCGCGGCCGGTTGCGACGCGCCCGGTTGCGCGCTCGCGGTCGTGGTGGCCGCGGCGGGCTGCGCCGGCGTCGCGGCAGTGTCACTCGCGGTCCCGGTCGTGCCGTTGGATGCGGTGCCCGACTCGCTCGATCCGCCGCTCGACGCAGCGGTCGTCGTCGATGTCGGCTCGGTGCTCGGATTCGAGCTGTCGCTCCCGGCGCATCCCACATTCGCGAACAGAACCGACGACAGGATGCAGAGCGCGATCTTCTTCATGGTCAACTCCTCTTCGATCGATGGAAGTCGTGCGTCGCGAGCACTGCCGCGTACTGGATCGCGACCGTCTCACTACGAACGCGTGCGGCGCGGCGAAGAGCACGGGCCGTGCCCGCGTGATGCGACGCGACACAACCACACCCGCGGCCTCGCTCCCGCGCGATCTGCGCGCGTCTCGCGACGGCGGCAATCAGCGCTCACCGACTCGAAAACACGCTCGTTCGCCTCATCCGCCGGCCCCTCGATCGCGCAGCGCGCAACGACCCTCGGAGGTTCGGCGGTGTTGCGGCGACGAACTGGGCGCGGGACGAAAATGACCCCCGGGGGTCCTAAATGGATCCGCTCGATCGTCGACGGCAATACGTCTCGGATTCTCGCGACACGAACACGCACTGCTCCATCGACCGCGACGAACGGTGATCAGACCAGTTCGACACGTACGATCGCTTCGATTGCGATCACTGCATCCGTCTGACTCTCGGACTCGAGAAGAACCAGCGATCGCCCGTCGTGATCCAGCCGGTAGCCCACGGCACGACCGACACGCTGCTCCTCGCCACCGTCGGTTCGACGCGAGGTCACGCGCACCGCGCGGCCTTTGCGATCGGCTTCCGACAACCATCCCAACGTGTCGGTCCAACTCGAAGTGTTGCCGCGTTCCATGAGCCCTCCTGGCGATTACTCGTTCCCGGCCTCTGCGCGTCGTTGCGCTGCGTCTAATTACAAATAGTCCGCGCGTTGCGCCTGGGGGCGATCGACTCGAAGACTCGAGAGTCGCTCGAGCAACTCGTCGATCTCGGACTGCTGCTGAAGATAGAAAGGCGCCGCGCTGCGCTCCGTTCGACCGATGCGGACTCCGAGAACCGCGGGGTCATCGAGTGCGAACACATCTTCGTCGGTCACGTCGTCGCCGACGTAGATCGCGCGATCGGCGCCCACCTTCGCGCGCAGCCGCTGAAGTGCGAATCCTTTGTGAGGCGCATCGATGTGCACGATGTTGACGACGCACTTCCCGCCGATCATCCGCGCTTCGCCACCCAGTTCGCCGACAGCGCTCTCGATGACTTCGCGCGCGGCCTTGCGGGACCGCGACCGCCGATAGTGCACAGCGACCGAGAAGGTCTTGTCTTCGAGCACGACGCCGGGCACGGCGCTCACCCGTTCCGACAGCACTTCGACCCATGCGCGCACGCACTGAGTGACGGGCGGGCGCTGATCCGACTCTTCGGCACCGTGATTCCCGACGACAGCTACGAGTGGCACGCCGCCCACGCGGGCCGCGACATCGTCGCGCGATCGTCCCGAGATCACAGCGGTCGGATAGGCAGTCGCGACACTCGAGAGCAGACGTGATGTGAGCGCCGAGATGCGTGCGCGATCGGGCTCCGGAACGATCGGCGCGAGGGTCCCGTCGAAGTCGAACGCAACGAGAAGTTTCGACCACGAGAACTGCGCGAGGATCTCGCGTTGAGCGCGGGCGAGAATGTGCTTCATGCCGTCTCCAGGAGCGCGGCGGGGGTGAGGCGGCCGTTGAGTCGTTCGCGCCGGCGCAGTTCCGCCGCGTCGATCAGCATGCGTCCCGCCCAGCGATACACGTTGTACTGGGCGACGAGGGTCTGCATCGATTGCATGCGTGCACGCTGTTCGCTCGGAGGCATCGCGAGCGCGGTGGCCATTGCGTCGCTCGCCTCGTCGAGATTGTACGGATTGACGATCAAGGCCTCGGTCAACTCCCGCGCGGCGCCGGTGAACTGACTGAGAACCAGCACGCCGAGTTCATCGCTGCGCGCTGCGACGAACTCCTTGGCCACCAGGTTCATCCCGTCGTGAAGGCTGCTCACGTAGCAGAGGTCGGCGGCACGCAGGAACCGGAACACCCGCGGGGGCTCGTGGTGTTCACGCAGCAGGATGATCGGGCGATAGCGATCGGTGCCGAAGCGGGTGTTGATTCGTTCGGCGACTTTCTCCACCGCGTCGTTCAACTCGCGATAGCGGTCGATCTTCGTGCGGCTCGGAGCAGCGAGTTGCGCGAACGCGAACCGGCCGCGCAGATGCGGATGCCGTTCCAGCAATCGCTCAACCGCGAGAAGCCGCTCTTCGATCCCTTTCGTGTAGTCGAGGCGATCCACGCCGACGCCGAGAAGTGCATTCGCCGGCAGACCGAGTTCGCGAAAGACATCCTTCCGGCATTCCGCCGGCTCCGGGAGCTGGTCGAGCCAGTGCACCGGCCACTCGATCGAGATGGGATACGGCCGCACCATCGTGCGCCGCGCGCCGAGCACCACCGAGTTCTGCTCGCGATCGATGCGCGACTCGACGAACGAATCGATGGCCTCGAGGAAGTTGTTGCAGTGCTGCTGCGTGTGGAATCCGAGGATGCTGGAGCCGAGGAGGCCCTCGAGAATCTCGTCGCGCCAGGGGCAGATTCCGAAGCGCTCCGCGTTCGGCCAGGGGATGTGCCAGAACGTGATGATCGTCGCGCGCGGCAGTCGCTTTCGAATCATCGCGGGGGCGAGTGCGAAGTGATAGTCCTGCACGAGAATGATGGGGTCGTCGCTGTCGACCTCGTCGCATACCGCGTCGGCGAACTTCTGATTCACGCGCCGGTAGTGCTCCCAGTCTTCACTGCGGAACACCGGCCGTGCGTGCGCGACGTGACACAACGGCCAGAGGCCCTCGTTCGAGAACCCGTAGTAGTAGCCCTGCTCCTCGGCCTCATCGAGCCACACGCGCCGGATCTGATACGACTCCTCACCAGGCGGTACGAGCACGTGTCCTTTGCGATCGGCGACCTCGCGATCGGCCGACCCGCTGCCGTGCGCGACCCACACGCCCGAGCACGCGCGCATCACGGGTTCGAGTGCGGTGACCAGGCCGCTGGCGGGATGCTTCACGTCGATGCCGCCCGCGCCGTTGCGTTCGTGAATGTACGGCTCGCGATTGGCGAGGATGACCACTCGCTCGCCGTGGAGAAACCGCTCGAGTGACGATCGCAGCCGATCGGGTGTCCATCCCGACGCCTGCGCATCGAAGGTGCGTTCCGCGGACAGCCGTTCGACGAGCGCCCTCACATCTCCGAGCACCGGTCGGTAGCGTTCGCTCTTCGCCTTGCCTTGCAGCGCGGCGCGCAGTTCGCGGATCCACCCGGCCCACGCGAGTTGTGCCGACACGAGCGTCAGCACCGATGCCGCGACCGAGAGAACCGCGAATCCGAGCAACAACAAGCGCCGGATCTTCGTCTCTCGCCGCTCGATGTGTCCGAGGTCGTGTACGAGCACCGCGAAGGCAAGTTCTTCGGATCCATCCGCCACGCTCACCGCGGTGACATTCACCGGTCCGTTCGGAACGACGGCGTGAAGACTCGACAGCCCGCCGATTTCGCGGTCACCGCGAATCGCTCGAACCGACTGACAGTTCACCGCCGCGGGCACGTCTTCGGTCTGCGCCAGCGAGGTTCCGTCGGGCGTGCAGAGCACTGCACCGATGATCCGCTCGTCGCGCGTGATCTCCCGCAATCTCTCGCGAAGGCCGTCGCGATCCCCGGCGCGGATGTGATCGATGAGCGCATGTCGCGAAGCCGCGACCGCGAGTTGCGAGCGAAGACGGATGTCCGCTTCGAACCACTTGCGAGTCGTGCGCGACAACACGCCGTCGGCGATCCACGTGAGCACGCCGAGCCCGACTACCAGCAACAGAATGAAGCGGGCGACGCGGTTCACCGGACCACTCTTGCAGAAAGTAGTTGGCGCGCCAATCAGATCGTACACGGCGTGTCGGTCGTCAGTGCGCCGTGTGCGCGAACGCCGGTCGATGAACGGTCCCGAGGGCACATCGGATGCACGCCTTCTTCGATGCGAAGGGGGCACCATGTCTTCCAAACCGATCCACACCCCGTGCGACGAACTGCTGCGTGACGTGCACGGATACGCACGCCTGCGCGGCGATCCGCGCGGAGGACGGACCGACGAGTTTCGTAGCGGCGAGCGACTTCGCGGCGATCGCGGCGGCGGGCCGAGCGCCGATGGACTGCCGAGTGTGCCGCATGCGCCTCGCGATGGATCCACGCCGGACGGTGATCGTGAGACGGATGCGCACGCTCAGCGCGAGGACCTCGTCACAGGCGCGGAGTACGACATCGAGGCGGCGATCCTCGAGGTCGAAGTTCGTTTCGACGAGCCGGCGCTCGAGGCGCTCGAATCCATCGCGGAACTCTGGGCCGAGGCGGTTCGCGAGGCGGAGAGTCGCCCGCGTCGACGGACGTGACGCCGCGGGAACGCCCCGCCGGATTCACCGCGCGTGCGCTCCGCTCACCAGTGGTTCTCCCAGTTCCAATGCCTTCGCTCGTATTCGCGCAAACCGCGTCCTCGCGTGGCGCGCGATGGGTCGGTCGCGGCCGACATCGATGCGAGACCCGATCGAACCAGTCGACGTTCGAACGCGTCGATCTCTCCGTCGTCCTTTGCGCGCGCGAGTTGCTCGTCGATGCGGGACCATCGCGACGCGAGTTCATCGAGGGCGCTCGGCGGAAGGCTGCCATCGGCAACGTCGTGTCGGACGCGTCGCTCGAGGTGGTCCAACCGATGGTGCACATCCGCGTCGAAGCGCACTGCCTCGTCATCGGCCTCTCCGGCGCCGACAGCACGCGGAGACGTGAGCCCGAAGGCAATCATCGCAGTCGCAGCGACGCACATGCTCATCGAAAATCGCCGGGCGTTCATCGTCGTCCCTCCCGCGCAGGTCGCGAGCACGATCGTGCAGCGCGCGTACCGTGACGACCGATGCACAGGTAGGGCGCTCCGGAACTCGAGCGTCGAAGGCGCGCGTTACGAACGTCGGGCGAAACGCGCTTCGAATGCGCGAAGGTTCTCGCGCGACTCGCTCGCGTCGTATACCGCGAACGTCACGTGATCGAACGCGCCGGCAAATCGCGGGTGATCGAGCCACCGTGCGTACACATCCGCCACCTCGCGCGGTTCGTTGCGGAACACGCCGCAGCCCCATGCGCCCAGCAAGAGCACGCGATGACCGTGCGCACGTGCCACGGCGAGTACATGTCCCGCTCTTGCTTCGAGCGTCGCGTGTATCGAAGAGGCGGCATCGGGATCGCGCTTCAAAGCCTCGCCCGCGTTCGGTGCAGGCGAGGTGATGACGCCCACTGCGAACGGCCGCTCGAGCAAGTCGAGGCGTTCGTCGCGAAAGAACGGCACGGCCGGCGAGTAGATGATGTGATCGGTGTACAGCATCGAGTCGAGCGCGCGATTCGTGTCGTACAACTCGCGCTGCGTGACGAGCGATGCGTAGAGGGCCGAGCAGCGCGCGAGGTCTTCCTCTTGCGCTTTTGCGCCGCGGAGAAAGCCGCCGCCGGGGTTTCTCGCCGATGCGAAGTTCAACGCCACGACCCCCTCGCGTCGCTCCACTTCGACGAGTCGCCGCGCGGCGGCGCCGGTGGTTTCGTCGGTTACTTCGATGTGCATCGGGCGCGACGGTGCTGTCGCGTCGTCGGCGAGCGACAGGCGCGGCAGGTCGTCGGGTCGGTAGAGCCGCGTACCGCGAATCGTCGCGTCGATGGACTCGCGCAGCCGCACGGTTGCGCCGGAGGGGGACTGATACTCGCCGCGATCGATGATCTCGACGGTCTGCTTTGCGGTGTCGACGAGTGACATAGTTTCAGTATGCAACTAAGTCTTCACAAGTCAAGGTCGCGACGCGACATGGCCTCATCTGCGCATCGGGACGGTACGGCTGCCATGCCGACGCCGTCGGCATGCGAGCCCCATCGCGACTGCCACGAGTGCACTGGCCGTCATCCCACGTGATCCGCGCGCGTCGCGGCCGCTCGTGCGACAGCCGCATCCACCGACCGTCATCGGCATGGCACCCGCGTCACCGCCATCGGCACTCGCCGCATCGCGCCGCGATCCCGCATCTGCGCTGTCGGCGTCGTCTCTCGCCGCATCGACCCAGGCATCGCTCGACGCGTCACGAGTACCGGCATCGATCCCGGCGTCCGTCATCTCCGCGGGAACCACGATGACGTGCACCCGGATGAAGTCGTCGGGCGGGCCGCCGCCGAGCGTCGGATCCGCAAACCACGTCACGGCTTCTTCGACGAAGCCGAACGTCTGCGAGTAATCGCCGACGGTGTTGCCCGTGAGCCGCGCGGGAAAGCGCGCCGTCGCGCCCGGCGGCACATCGCTCGCAACAGTCGACACGCGATTCGGGGCAATCCAGTTCGCATCGCCGAGCGGCGAGGGCATGTCGCGCGGAATCGGCGCGAGCTTCGTGGTGCCTCTGTGCCACGTCGCGGTCCCCGTGTTCCGGACCTCGAACCAGCCGTCGACCGACTCACCGACATGCAGCGTGACGGCCGCGAGGTGTGCGCCGGGAAACGATTGCGCGACGAACTGCGCCGCGTAGCGCGGAACGCAATTGATCGGCGCACCCGAGCCCGTCGCATACACGCCGAGATGATTCGCCACCGGACGCGTCGACGACACGATCAACCCCGGACCTTGTACGTACATCTGCGTCGAGCCGCCGCCGTCTTCGTTGGTCGCCATGTCGATCGCGGGCGCGCCCGTGGCCGCCGCGTGCGTGATCATCGACTGCGCGAGATCGTGCGCGTTGACGGGGCTGTTCACCGCGAAGAGAAAGAGCGTTCGTCGATCGGCACTCAGCCCGATGGCGGTGTGTCGATAGGCGTTCAACAGCAGCGGCTTGCCGCCCGCGTCGGTGATCGCGCCGCGATCGATGATCACGTTGTGCCCGCCGACGATCTCCGCTGCGCCCGGCGACGGCGCGATGCTCGAATCGGTCACGAGTTCCGCCATGCCGAGACCGAACTGCCAGTACTGGCGCCACTCGGTGCGTGAGGCCTGTGCGAACTGATCGCCCGCGGGCCAGTCCATGTTGTTGCCGCGTGCGCGTCCATCGACCGGCACGGTTGGACCGAGCGTGAAGAAGTCGGCGTTGATCGCGACCTGTGCGCCGTTGCGCTGCGCCCACGTGCTCGCGAGCGCGCCCGCTTCCGAGCGCGCGGTGGCGCGGACGGCGACACCGTTGGCGCAGAGATCGACTACGGCCAGCGCGGTGCCGTTTCCGCGCGCGAGCGCTACGCCGGTGAACGGGTGAGTGACCGCGATCTGCGCGGCGGCAATGCGCGGCACTGCGGCGCAGACGAGGGCGGCGAGGGTCGCGAGCATGGAGCGTTGCACGGGTCGAGTATCCGGGATGAGCGCGCCGGGCGCGAGGTGAGCACCGCGCCGCGCGTCATCGCCGACCGAGCGAGACGTTGGAACCATCGCAGCGACTCATTCGCACTGGTGTAGATGTTGGAGTGATGACTCGACCGAACGATCTGCTCAACGGCCGTTACCGCGTCGTGCGGTCCGTCGCGAAAGGCGGAATGGGCGCGGTGCTCGAAGGGATCGACGAGCGATTGAACCGCGTCGTCGCGATCAAGATCGTGCGTCCCGAGTTGGTGAAGGATCCGGTACTGCGCGCGCGGTTCGATCGTGAGGCACGCGCCGCGGCAGGGATCAGTCATCCGAACGTGGTGCAGGTCTACGATCTCGACGTCACGCCCGACGGCGTCGCGTTCCTCGTGATGGAGTGGATGGCCGGCGACTCGCTCGCGAGTCGATTGCGCGGCGACGGGAAGCTCGGGCCGCGTCGTGCCGCGTCGCTCGTCGAGCAGGCGCTGCGCGGGTTGCATGCCGCGCACTGCGCCGGGATCGTGCATCGCGATCTCAAACCCGGGAACCTCATGCTCACCGAACCGGCCGGCGCCGATCTGGTGAAGGTCGTCGACTTCGGGATCGCGCAATTGAAGAACGGCGCGGAGTACACGCGTCTCACGATGACGGGCGAGATCATCGGAACGCCCGCGTTCATGCCGCCCGAGCAACTGCAGGGCGGCGCGATCACGCCCGCAACCGACGTGTACGCGATGGGCGTAGTGCTCTGGTGTCTGCTCACCGGCAGGATGCCCTTCGGCTCCGGTGCGGACGTGATCATGCGCGTGCTCACGACGACGCCGCCGCGTGCCGACGCGATCGAACCGACCGTGCCGCGTGCGATGGCGGACATCGCCGAGCGCGCGATGCAACGCGACCCGACCGCGCGTTTCGTATCGGCGCTGGAGATGGCCGATGCATTGCGAACCGCCCGCGGCGCGACGTCGTTCGGTGCGAGTGCGCCCTTCGGCATGCCCGCGCCGACGTTCGCGAACGGCATGCATCCCGCGCAGACGATGACCGCGCACCCTGGCACCTCGCCGATGACGTCGCCCTTCGCGACGCGCGCATCGCACCCCGGATTCGCGCCGCCGAGTGCGCAGCCAATTGCCGCGTCGCAGCCGTCTCCGCCGCCCGACGCGACGCGACGAACGCTCGTCATCGCACTCGCGTGCTTCGTGCCGCTGTTGGCGGGATCGGTCTTCTGGATCCTCTCGCGCCGACCCGGCGAGGCGCGTGCGGTCGCGAGCGCGGTCCCCTTCTCGAGCGAGGTCCCCGCTGCGAGCGCGGGCCCCGCCATCAATCCCACCGTCCGCGCTGCATGCGAACGCGCCGTGCTCTGTTGTCACACGCTCATGCCGATCGCCGGCGGCAACCCTGCGAGCTGCGATCTGCTGACCTCGCCACGACACCTCGTGCGGACCGACGCGGAGTCGACCTGCCGTGACTCGAGCAGCGCGTACGAACGAGTGCTCGCGATGCACGGACTGCGTTGCGAAGGCGCGGGGGCGCCGAGTGCGAACGGCGATCCGACCGCCGCGGCAGCGGCGTGCATGGCGACCTACCGATGTTGCCTGCTCGAGTCCGGGGGAGACGCGACGTGCGATTCATTTCGGCAGTTCGCGTCGTCGCCCGATGTCGCGGTTCGCATGCGCAGCGTGTGCGAGAGCAGCATCGTCGGGCTTCGCCGTGGCGCCATCGCCGCGGGCCGTCCGTGCGATGGGTCGCCGCGTTGATGCACCGCGGTCGAGAACACAACGAACCGGTCGTCGTGACGCGCGCACGCGTTTCGCTCGCAACCCCGGACACCCCGCATCCAGCCGAAAATTGCGCCCTCTCCCCGCCTCCGATCACACTGCGTGATCGTGACCCGTCGCTCGAACCCACCCCCGCCGCCCCGCACTCCGACCCTCCGCACGCAACGCGTTACCGCTTCGGCCGCGCGCGCGAAGCTCGCGACGCATCCACCGAAGTTGCCGCCGTCCGCGGAAGCGGCTGCCAATCCGCCCGCCCTCGCCCCCGATGGCGTCGCGGCCGCTGCGAAGCGACTGCATCTCGAGCAGATGCGCGCGGAGGTGAAGTACTACGCGCCCGACCAGAAGACGAACGCCGATCTCGACGCGATCACCGCTCAGGTCGTCGCCGAACTCCATGCGCTCCAGCAAGCGGGTACCGCCGCGCTCGAGAAGAAGGACCGCGCCGATTACGAGCGCGAGCTGTCACGGCATCTCACCATCTTTCTCGACAAGCTCCTCTCGCGTCGTCGCAAGGCCTTCCTCGATCGCAAGGTCGAAGAGATCCAACGCCGCATCGCGACGCTGTTCTTCAACTCGGAACTGTTCGCGCAACTCTCGTCGACCAAGAGCGAAGACGTGCGCGTCGCGTGGGCCGATCAAGCCGTGTTCTACGCACTCAAGCGCCACGAGCCGGCGATCGTCGACGAGTTGCGGCGCATGGAGTACGCCGACCCGCGCGTGCGTGACGCGGCGGTCGAACGCCTGCGCGAGATCGAGAAGGAACTCCGTCGTGAATTCCTCGCGCGTACGACGCCCGAACTCGAGAAGATGCTCGCGCTCTTCAAGGCGCAGATCACCGTGTTCTTCCGCGCATGGCGCAAGGAACTCGCTGCGTTCTGCACCGAAGTGATCACGCAATCGGGCACCGGCCGCGACGCGACGTTCGGATACAAGCTCCGCCCCGACGCTT
>CBIHQZ010000111.1:0-10950 GCA_966212315.1 uncultured Myxococcales bacterium | reverse complement strand
TGGCTTCATTCAGCCGCCGGGCCCCAACGCAGCGCGAGGACACATTCGTGACCAATGCTCAGAGCTGCCGCTCGCCCCTCTCCCTCCGACGCCACCGGTTCCGCGCGATCACGTCGTCGAGGGAGGGGCTCGAACGACGCTGGCGTGCACGTGAATCGTCGACGTCCCGTACGGCGGGCCGGTGACGTGGCTGGTGCGAATGCAGACGTCACGAACAGCGCGGGGCCGGATCTCGCAAACGTAGCGAGAGCGCGGTGGCGGGGTGCCGTATCCGCCACCCGGCGCGAGCGTGTGCACCTCGCGGCCGCACGCCTTGCGGTCCGATGGTCAGGCCCCGCGACTGCGCACGCGCAGCACGGCCGTGTGAAGAGCAGCGACACCAGATTGTTCCGTGTTGCGGATCACAACGCGCTGGCAGCGATCGCAGATCCTGTTTCGAGCAGTTCGGCCGGTGGCCAACCGATTGCAGTGCTCCCGTTCAGCCACCGTGACCCTCCGAATCTCACCCCACGAACTGGGATTTTCCCTCGCCGATGTCGGCGACGGGGCGCTGCTCGGAGACGGCATTCGACTCACCGCCGAGGGCGGCTGGATCCACCTGTTGATCGAGCGCGAGGGATGCGGACTCCCGATGCATCTGCCGCTTCGCGTCTCGATGGTGCGTGATGCATCGGGGCGTCCGGTGGTCGAGATCACGACCCCGATCGAGAACGTCGACCTGGAACGCGCGCGCATCGCATTGATTCCCGCTTTGCAGAGCGAGTTCATGCGACGCATGGCGCGGGATCGAGCGGCGCATCAACGCCGTGCGTGACGAAACCCGAGCACCGACTGACGGAGACTTGCTGTGCGCAAGAACACGGGGCGCGCGCACTGTGCGATCGAGCGGGATGCGGTACGAATTCGAGAGTGAGTCCAGCGGATGCCGGTCGCACCGTTCTCGTCGTCGATGACGAGCCAGACATTCTCGACATCCTCGACGTCCTGTTACAGGGCGCCGGATACACGGTGTTGAAGGCTTCGCACGGCGCCGAGGCGCTCACCCATCTCGCCGCCCACGGCGCGCCCGACGTGATCCTGACGGACCTGATGATGCCTTGGATGGACGGGGTCACCTTGGTGCGGATCCTGGCGGCGGACGAAGCGCGTCGCGCGATTCCGATCATCGTCATGACCGCGGCGCCGCTGAGCGTTCAGATGCGAAGCGAACTGGTGGGACGGACGGTGATCAAGAAACCCCTTCGCCCCGAGACTCTGCTCGCGGCGATCGAAGCGGTGGTGTCGCCCGCATAGCATCGCGGCGGACGCACGCGCATCGGTTGCCCCGGGACGCGCCCGCGACTATGTCCGTGCGGGCGTGACCTCTCCCATTGCGCCCGCCACCGAGCACGAACGCGCGCGCGCACTCGCCGCGGTGCGGAGGCATGGATGGAACGCCAGCTCGTTCCAGATCGTCGCGCCGGGATTCCGCTACTGGTTCGACGACGGCACCGACGACGCGTGCGTTGCGTTCGCCGACACCGGCGGCGCGTGGGTGGTCGCCGGCGCACCGATCGCCGCGGACGATCAGCTCGCGACCGTGACGCGTCGATTCCTCGAAGCGGCCCGCGCCAACGGCCGGCGGGTGTGCTTCTTCGGTGTCGAACCACGCTTCTGTGCTGCCGCTGCGCCGATGCGCTCGCTCCAGGTGGGCGAACAACCGGTGTGGGATCCGCGCACGTGGACGGCAACGCTGGGTACTTCGAAGAGTCTCCGTGAACAACTGCGCCGCGCCCGCGCCAAAAGCGTGAAGGTCCGCGTGCCGACACGCGACGAAATCGCCGATCGCGAATCGCCCGTGCGCCGCGCGATCGCCGCGCTCATCGCGCGATGGCTCGACTCGAGAGCGATGGCGCCGATGGGTTTTCTCGTCGACCTCGCGCCTTTCGAATTCGCACACGAACGTCGCTACTACGTTGCCGAACGCGACGGGCGCCTCGTCGGATTCCTCGCCGCGGTTCCGGTCTTCGCGCGCAACGGATGGTTCTTCGAAGACCTGCTTCGCGACCCGAATGCGCCCAACGGCACGGCTGAACTACTGGTCGACGCCGC
Source organism: uncultured Myxococcales bacterium (assembly GCA_966212315.1). Lineage (GTDB taxonomy): Bacteria > Myxococcota_A > Polyangia > Polyangiales > CBIHQZ01. Next base: position 8,859 of record CBIHQZ010000111.1, on the reverse strand, counting down.
GATGAACGAAGCCGCGGCCGGCGGCGCGGAATACGTCACGCTCGGCCTCGCGCCCCTCGCCGGCGAGATCTCCCCGTGGCTGCGCAAGGCACGCGATTGGAGCGCTCGGCTCTACGACTTCCGCGGCGTTCACGGCTTCAAGTCCAAGCTTCGGCCCAATGCATGGGATCCCATCTATCTCGCCTGCCCGCCCGATGTGCGAACGCCGCTCGCGCTCTACGACGCACTCGAAGCATTCGCGCGCGGGAGTCTTTCGCGCTTCGGCATCGAGACGATCCTGCGCGGCCCGATCGTGGTGGTGGAGACACTCACAGTGCTGCTCGTTCCGTGGACCGCGATGCTCGCACTCGCGAACACCGCCCGCTGGTTCCCTTCGCGGGCCGTGCAGATCGGGTGGGTGCTCTTCGATGTCGTGCTCACCGTCGCACTCTTCGCGCTGTCGCGACGCTGGCGTATGTGGCTCGCCACGGCACTCGCGATCGCGATCACGAGCGATGCGGCGCTGACCTTCGTCGAAGCGATGTGGTTCAACGTGCCGCGCGTGCGATCGCCCGGCGATGCGATGGTGCTCGCGACGGCGTGTCTGGCGCCCGCGTTCGCGGCCGTCGTGTTGTGGGGTGCGCGTGCGACGCGATCTCGGCAAGCCCGCGCGGGGCTCGCGGGGTGAACGCCCGCGACGCCCGCACGAGATCTCGACGCCTCGCGGCGCGCTGAGTATTGTCCGCGCCCGATTCATGCCTCCGGAGCGCGGCAACCGCCCATCGATTACGTGGCTTTTCCTGCTCGGAGTGATCCTCGCGATCTTCGGCACGCTCGCGGGCCGTTACTGGGATTTCACCGTCGACGACGCGGGGATCTCGTTCGCGTACGCGCGCAATCTCGCCAACGGTCACGGCCTGGTGATGACCCCGGGAAGCGAGCGGGTCGAAGCCGCGACGAACCTGCTCTGGTGCTTGATCCTCGCGCCCGCCCGCTGGCTCGGCGGCGAGTACGAGCTGCTCTCGAAAGTCCTGGGACTCGCCGGAGCCGCCGGTGCACTCGCGTCGATCGCGTTCTTCCCCTCGGTCGCGTACCAGCGACGTCCCGCCTACTACGACCTCGTCGCGCCGCTGATCACCGCGCTGCTCCCGCACTTCGCGCTGTGGTCCGTGTCCGGGCTCGAAACCGGCTTCTTCGCCGGGCTCGGATCGCTCGCGCTGGTGATGGTCGCGCGTGAAGAGAACGACCCGAAGCGGTTTCCGTGGTCATCGCTCGTGCTGTTCCTGCTCTTCATGACTCGCCCCGACGGCGCGCTCTATGCGGTGTGCGTCGGTGCCGCGAAAGTGCTGCGGCAGGTGACACCGCGGCCGCGTCGGCAAGACGTGATCTGGATGCTCGCGCTCGCGGCCATGGTCGCGTTGCTCGAGGTCTTCCGACTCGCGTACTTCGCGTGGCCCTTCCCGAACAGCTTCTATACGAAGAAGCGCACGTTCGACTTCGGCAAGGACCTGTTCGACACGCGCAACGCGGGGTGGAACTACGTCGGTCGCTGGCTGCAGGACTACAAGCTCACCAAGATCATCTACATCGTTCCGCTGGTGCTCGTCGGCATGCGGGCCGCGGTCGCGCGCATCACGCTGTTCGCGTTCGTCATCGCGGCGTTCTTCTTTCCCATCTACTCGCACGGCGACTGGATGGAGGAGTACCGGTTCCTCGCGCTCGCGGCGCCGTGGATCATGCTGGGCCTCGCCGAAGCCGCCCGCGCCGCCGCGCTCCTCGTACAACCGCTCCTCCCGAAGAGCGTGCGTTCGGCGGTCGCCTTCGCGATCACGCCGTTCGTCGCGTACGGCGTGCTTTCGGAGACGACGAAACACTATCCGCAGCGCATGCGCGCGGTGCTCCATCACGAGACGCTCGAGTTCAATTTCGTCCGAGGCCGCGCGCGCTACTTCGTCTCGGCCGCGAAGCATCTGCACATCGATCACACGCCCGGCCTGCTCGATCCAGACGTCGGCGGCAGTTCGTTCGACGGACGTCTGCAGGTCATCGATCTGTTCGGTCTCGGTGACATTCCGATCGCGCACACGCATCCCGACAACCCGCCCGGTTCGCGCGAAGCGATCTTCTGGGAGCGACGGCCGACGTTCGTTCATCTCCACGGCGCGTGGTTCGGTGCGATGGAACTGCACCGACTCGAAGAGATCGAGCAGGGATACGTTCGCCTCCCGGGCCGCATGCCCGACGGTGAGAGCGAAGCCGATGCGAACTACGTTCGTCGCGACGAGATCGCAGCGCCCTGGTACGGATTCACCGAGGTGCCGAGCGCGGCGTCGCTTCCGACCGTAGGCACGGCCATCGACGCGTTCACGGTCTCGCATCGCGGGCTCGAGCCGCGGCATCGATTGCTCATCGACGTGGCCGTCGTTCGTCCGAGCGCGCAGTCGGGAGCGATCGTGCTCACCAACGCCGCCGGTGGTCGAGCGCTCGAGCAACGCGTGGACCCGGCCGGCGGAATCATCGGTGCGAGTGACTTCATCGCAGGCGAACGACCGCGCGCGCGTGTGCAGTTCGAACCGGCGCCCGGCCTCTATCACATCCAGTGGCGCAGTTCGTCGGGGAGCCTGATGTCGCTCGGTGACGTGCGCGTCGCGGCTGGCGCTGGCGTCTCGGACTCGAACGCGCTTCGCAATCGCATGGCCGATGCGCTGCGCGGCAATCGCACGACCGACGCACTCGCACTCGCGCGCACGCTGGGGCTGCGCGTGGTTGCCGATCCCGCCGATGCGATCGCGCTCGATGGACTCGCACGATACGGACAGTTCCTTGCGGATCGTGCATGGACGCTGGCGACGCAGGGCGGCGGCGCGCTGCGAACCGCGGCGTTGCTCGCGCGTCAGGCGCGTGCGTGGGCGGCGTTCGATTCGCGCACTCGCGAACGGACCGAGCGCGTCGCGGAACGCCTCGCCGACGAAGGGCGTGCGGCCGAGCGGCGCGGCGATGTCGAGAACGGTTTCGTCATGGCGCGCGAAGCAGTGCTGACCGATCCGCGTCGCAGCTGGTCGCGACGGCGTGCCGAAGAACTTCGTCCGCGTCGACTCGGCAGCTACGACGGCGCGCGCGATCAGCAGGCCTACCGATTCGCAGCGGGCGTGCTGGCAGGTACCGACGACTTCGATGCTGCGATCGTTGCACTCGGAAGTGTCGAACGCTGGGTCGAGGCCGCGGCGCTGGCCGAACGTGTTCATCGCACGCCGACCGATCCGCATGCGCGCGTCGTGCTCGCGCGTGGATTGCTCTCGCGTGGTCAGACGACCGAAGCGCTCGCGTTGGTGAGCGGTGTTCCGTGCGAGAGCGCGCACGATCCCGAACTGACCCGCGGGCTTCGCGCGGTGTTCGCGCGTCCGTACCGTCCCGGCGATGCGCAGTGCGATCGCGCCGTGCCCGCCGAGCCCGCGCCGTTCGATGGCCAGACGGGCTCGTTCGAATCGCCGACGTGGGGTCGCTGGCACGTGACCGGAACGGCCTTCGGCGCGCATCCGTCGCATACGCATCCGCAGCCGCAACAGTTCGTGAATGGCTGGCGTGGCTGGCAGTACGCGAACTCGTTCGCCACCGGAAGCGATCTGCCGACCGGCACGTTGCGATCACCGGAGTTCGTCGTGCACGGCGACGGCATCTCGTTTCTCATCGGCGGCGGCGACGACGTCGCGCATCTCGGGGTTCGCCTCGTGATCGACGGGCACGCGGTGCTCCAGGCATCGGGACACAACAGCGAGGGACTCAAGCGCGTGTTCTGGAATGTCCGGCCGTATGCCGGTCAGCACGCAGTCGTCGAGGTGTACGACAACTCCAGCGGCGGCTGGGGTCACGTGAGTGCCGACGACTTCCGTGTGGAACCGGTTCTTCCCAGCGCGATCACCGACGCTGCGGCGGCCGCGGCTGCGATACCGCCGCCCTCCCCCGCGCCCATCGCCCCGCCCCGCGCGGCGTTCGATCTACGCGCTCGGCCGCGCTGATCTGCGACCGGTCACAAGCAGGTCGGGCCGGCGCCGAGATCGTTGCAGATCGTCCCTGCCACACAGACGTTTGTCTGCATCGTCGGGTCGCAGTGGGCGCCGCGGGGCAGTTCGGTTACACACCGCGTTGTCGCCGACAGCCGATCGCCGTTACAGCCCAGGCCGGGATCGCATCCGGGCGGTGCCGCGTTGCAACGCCCGCCGCGAGTTCCATCGCGAACACACGTTGCCGACGACGCGTCGCCGAGGCAGTGCGAATGCGCTTCGCAGACGTTTGCAACCCCGCCGAGATCGCACGATCCGCCGAGCGATACTTCCTCGATCTCGGTCACGGAGAGTTCGAACTGGTCGACGACGTGATAGCTCGGGCGCGGAGGTGAATACCCGGCGACGACGATGAAAACCGTACTGCCCGCCGGCAGGAGGTTTGCGGTCGTGAAGAGCGAGCGCCGATCGCCGGGCGCGCTGTCGTCCGAGCAACCGAGCGCTGTGTTCGACGGCGAGCATCGATCGATCATCCACGCCACGGAGTCGAAGGCCTGCGGCGTTCCCGGGTTCGTCGTGCTCACTCGGAGATGTGATTCCGTCGACGTCGTGAAGCGGAAGACGACCTCGGACGCGACATCGAAAACGCAGACGCCCGGGATCGAGCCGGCTGCGGGGGCCGCCGTGTTCGACCCCGAGTACGTCGTCGTCGCACCCGTGACCGTGCCCACCATGTTCAGGTCGACAACCGAGTCGCATGGATTGACGACGTTGGCGTCGGTCGCTGCGTCGACACCCGCGTCGCGCGTGGTCACAGCGTCAGTGGCGGCATCGGCGGCATCGGCGACTTCCGCGTCGACCCCCTCTTCGCGAGTCGGCACATCGCGCGCCTGTACGTCGAACAACGCCCCGTCGACGCCGAAAGCATCGGGGGGCGTGGGCGGCTGTGAACACGCTGTGAGCGCCGCGAGAGCCGCGACGAAGCCAATCGAAAAATGGGGACGGCCGTGAACGACTGACACGTGATCGAAACCTCTTTCAGGCCGACGGCTGGCAGACGAATCGCACTTGATAGCCATCGAGGATCGGCGCCAGCAGACGGGTCGAGTCCGACGACAATACGAACTCGACGCGTGCGAAGGGAAGGATGCCGCTCACGCCACCACGCGCCACGATCGCGGCGCGCAGATCGATGGGGGAACTCCCGGGTGGCACCGAACCGAGATCGATTCGCGCCGCGGTCGCGAGTCCGGCGGCGGTCGCGGCCGTGTAGAAGTACATGTGGATGTCGGTACCGGGCGGAGTCGACGCGACGAACACCAGTTGGTTCCACTCGGGCGCGAAGCCAGCGGAACATGACGCCGATGCGTCGACATCGGCACGGTACGTCGCGCTGGCCGGGTACGGCGTGAAGCATTGCGTGCTCGCGCCCACGGTCTGACAAACCTGGCCGGCGTTGCAGCAGAGCGTTCCGCAGGCCGTCGTTCCAGCCGCGCACACGGGCCCCCCGGGGCCGGTCGGAAGCACGCACGACGAGAGATCGAAGAGCATGAACTCGAGGATCTTCTCCTGCGCCGTCATCGGCGTGTTGTCGCACTCGTTCGGGAAGCGAATGCCCGAGCCGCCGCCGAGATTGTTCACGTGGAAGTCGCTGAACACCACGCGCCCGCACTGCGCGTTCGCCGCGGCCCCGACGGGTGTGTTGAACGTGTAGTGCAGGTAGTTCGTGACGCTCGTGCAGCCGCCGTTGCTACACGACGTTCCGGTGCCGCACACCGCGCCGCATGCACCGCAGTTGTTGCTGTCCGTCGCCAGGTTGACGCACGCAGCGCCGCACGCGCTGAGCCCCGCGCCGCATGGATTGCAAAGACCCGCGCTGCACGCGACGCCCGCGCATCGGGTGTTGCACGCGCCGCAATTGTTCGGATCGGTGTTCGGATCGACGCATGTGCCGTTGCACGAGATGCGTCCCGCCGGGCAGGAACAGGTCCCGCCGCTACACGTAGACCCGGCAGGGCAGGCGCGACCGCAAGCGCCGCAGTTGTTCACGTCGGTCGCGGTGTTCACGCACGCGCCGCTGCACGTGCTCTGACCCGCGGGGCACGAGCACGCACCGCCGACACACGTTGATCCGTACGGGCAGAGGTTCCCGCAGCCGCCGCAGTTCGCCGGGTCGGTGTTGAAGTTCGTACACACGCGCGAACAGGAGTCAGGCCGCGCAGCCGGGCAGGACGAGATGTTCGAGCACGTTCCGTTGTTGCACCGCGTGCCGCTGCCGCACGAGTTGCTGCACGAGCCGCACGTGTAGCGGCTCGCGAGCAGGTTCACGCACGACCCGCTGCAGTTCGTCGTTCCGCTGGGACAAGTGCACGTGCCGGCGACGCAGGCCTGACCCGATCCACACGTGTTTCCGCACGAGCCGCAGTTGTTGACGTCGGTGTTGCGATTGACGCATGCGCCGCTGCACACGGTATTGCCCGCGGGACACGAGCACGCGCTGGCCGAACACGTCGCGCCGGTCGCGCACGCGGTGCCGCACGTTCCGCAGTTGTTCGCGTCGCGCGTTCGATCGACGCACACGCCGTTGCACAACGAGGTCCCGGCGGGACACGCGCACGCGCCCGCCGTACAGGACGCCCCGACGCCGCAGATCGTTCCGCACGCGCCGCAATTGTTCCGATCCGTGTTGCGATTCACGCACACGCCGTTGCACGCGACCTGACCCGCCGGGCACGCACACGTGCCGCCCGAACAGGTCGAACCGCTCGGGCACACCGTTCCGCACGCGCCGCAGTTGAACATGTCGGTGTTGCGGTTCACGCATTGCCCGTTGCAGACGTTCTGGCCTGCGGGGCAGGTGCAGGTGCCGGCCGAACATGTCGTACCGCCCGCGCAGACGTTGCCGCACGCACCGCAGTTGGTGCGATCGGTGTTGCGGTTCACGCACTGCCCGTTGCACGCCGTCGTTCCCGCCGGGCAGGTACAGGCGCCGGAAACGCAAGTGGCGCCGCCGGCGCACACGTTGCCGCACGCGCCGCAGTTGTTCTGGTCGTTGAGGCGGTTCACGCAGACGCCGTTGCACGCAGTCGTTCCAGCCGGGCAGGTGCAGGTTCCGGATGCGCAGCTCGCGCCGACCGCGCACACGGTGCCGCACGAACCGCAGTTGTTCACGTCGGTGTTGCGGTTCACGCAGTCGCGCGAGCAGTTCGTGAGACCGCCACCGCAGCTCGAATTCGTGCACACGCCGGCGCTGCACACGCGGCTGCCGGTGCAGCTCGATCCGCAGCCGCTCGAACCGCAGTGCGTATGGTCGGACGCGATGCTCACGCACTCGCCGCCGCAGTTGACGTAGCCCGCGCGGCAGGTGCACGCGCCGGCGACGCACGAAGCGCCGATGGCACACGCGGTTGCGCAATTGCCGCAGTGGAGCGGATCCGTGCTCGTCGCCGAGCAACTCGTCCCGCACGCCGTGTAACCCGAGGGACAGGTGCACGCGCCGCTCACGCACGCCTGACCTGCGCCGCACGCGTTACCGCACGCGCCGCAGTTGTCGTGATCGTTCGCGAGCGTCGCGCAGCCCGCCGCACACGCAACCGTGCCGCCGGGGCAGGTGCACACGCCGGCGGAGCACGTCTGGCCGGTCACGCATCGCGTGCCGCACGCGCCGCAGTTGTTGCGATCGCTGTTCGTGTCCACGCAACCGGCGCCGCACGCGCTCAGACCCGTCGGACAAGTGCATGCGCCCGCGATGCACGATTGCCCGCTCGCACACACCACGCCGCACGCGCCGCAATTGTTTCGATCGGTCTGCGTGTTCGCCGAACAAGCCGTTCCCACCGCTCGCTGCGCGTACACCCAGTTCTGGGAGGGCGACACGATGTTGTCGAAGTCGTGACGCGGGGCGTTCAGCCAGATGTTTCCCGGCGACGGCGAGGCGTTCACGAGCCAGAGCCATTGCGACATTGCGCGGCCCTTGGGGAAGCTTTCGTCGATCGTCGAAAGGATCGGATCGCGCGGTGTCGATTGGTCGACGTTCCACACCGCGGTGTTCGACCACGGCGTGATGTTGTCGAGCCAGACGTAGCTGTAGTGCGTGGCGAACACGCGTCCGCCAGCGTTCGCATAGTCGATGAGTCGCTGCTGATCCGCAGCGGCCTGCCGCCGCTCGCCGCCTTCGCACGCGAGGAGCACGAGGTCGTAGTTCGAGAGACGCGCTGCATTCCCGACCAGTGCCGAGCGCGCCGGTGCGCCGCCGCCCGCGACGTCCGAGCCGTTCGCAACGTACATCTGCACGCGCCCGTTACCGCCGTTCGCGGTGGGCACGGTGAACTCGCTGTCGTCGATGCCGATCTTGCGCAAGACGCATTCGAGCGCGTCGACGTCGCCCGTCACCATCGCCATGAGCGGGATGTCGCCCTCGCTCCGGTTGCGCGGAAGCCGCGTGAGATCCGGCGGCAGTACGGTCGTCGTGCACGGCGCGACGTTCGGGATCACGACCTGCCGGCGCCAGCGACCGAGCTGGATCACGAGCGGGATGTTGGTTCCCACGGGTACATCGGTGAGCGTGAAGCGGCCGTCGTATCCCGTGACCGCAGTGACGAGCGGGCTGCCCGACGCGGGTGCTCCGCACTGATCACATGTCACGCCGGTGGTGAAAGGCGCGACCGGCGCGTTCGGAACGTAGACCACTGCGTTGTACAGCGGGTCGGGCATCCCGCCCGGCGGCAGGAACGTCGACGGCGTCGGCGCGTACACGGTGCCCGTGACCGTGGTGCTCCCGCCACCGGAACACGTGACCTGTTGCAAGCACAGGTTCGTACAACCGGGACGGGTCATCCCGGTCGCCGTCGTCGCCCCGCCGGGGAGCGTGATGCCGCCC
>CBIHQZ010000110.1:0-10951 GCA_966212315.1 uncultured Myxococcales bacterium | reverse complement strand
TGAGCCGCTGGCGAAACGATGCCTCGGTCCACAGAAAGCCCTGCCCCTGCGGCGTGAGCAGCCCTTTGTGCCCGCCCGTCGCGAATGCCTGCACGCCGCTCAAGTCGGGCACCAGCGTTCCCGCGCCCTGGATCCCATCGACCACCAGCGCGACATCGCGATCACGACAAGCTGCACCGAGTCGCGCGAGATCCAGCACGAGACCGTCCTGGAATCGCACCCACGACACGGCAAGCACGCGCGTCGACGGCGTGATCGCTTCGATGAGCCTCGCTTCGGGATCGACGTCGACGGGCGGCGGCGACGAGTTCCACGCATCGGCGCCTGCGCGATGACCGTTCCACAACGGTACCTCGCGCGTCGCCACGCCGCGCATCGCGAGCGCGCGCCAGCAGAGTGTGTTCGAGGGGAATTCACCGAGCGGCGTGAGCACCTCGTCGCCCGGCGTCCAGGGGAACGACTGCGCGATCGTGACAAGGCCCGTCGATGTGTTGGTCGTGATCGAAACGTCTTCCGCGCGCGCACCGATCACGCGGGCCGCGAGCGCGTGCACGTCGTCGGTGACCTTGATGAACTCGTCCGGCCAGCGCATCCGCCACGGGTGCAACTCGAGATCGAGAAACGCGCGCACGGCATCGGCCGTCGCGATCGGCACCGGGCCCTCGGCGCAGTGCATGAGCCAGAGTCGATTTCCCACGTCGAACAGCGACGGCGGGAACAGTGGCGCGAGCGACATGCGCGGGAGTGTCGCGCGGCCTCGTGCTCTTCGCTACGACGCGCCGCTGCGTTCGAGTCGAAGCGCTTCGTTGCGACCGTAGGGCCCGACGCGAAGTCGCTCGATGGTCAGCGCGAGTGCGCACGATCCGAGTGCGAGTCCGACCTCGTGGGCGATCCCGCGCATGAACGTTCCGCTCGAGCAATCGATCCGCACCGATGCGACCAGCCACTGGCGCTCGGACTGCGCTGCGAATACTTCGGCCCATTGCGAAAGGATCTCGCGCTGCCGGAAATCTCCGCGCACGCGCGTGATGCGATCGACGATCGAACCGTGCAGCGTTTCGCTCGGTATGTGTTCGACACCCGTGAACGCGATCGCGTGTACCGAACGAATCGGCGACGGTCGCGGCATCTGCTCGCTCAACCCCTGACGTGCCCAATAGAACGACGGGCGCCCCGCCACGCGATACGACGCGAACGGCGGAATGTTCTGCGGAAACGACCCGACGCGCGCTGCGAACGCCGATGCGAGCGCGCCGTGGTCCGGATCGCGTGACGATGGCGTGGTCGATCCGACGAGACCGAGTGCGTCGTACGTATCGGTCGCGACCCCGAACAGCACGCCGACCCGGTAGGTCTTGTCGAGCGCTTGGAACCGCGGCGCCTCGTGCACCTCGTCGTCCTTGAGAACCAGCATCACGCCTTCGGCCATCGGATCGAGCCGCCCTGCGTAGGCAAGCCGTGCAGCGCCGAGCGTGGGATCACGATCACGCAGTGCGTGGATCGTCTGCACTGGACTCCATCCGCCTGGCTTGTCGACGACGATCGGCACGGCGCCCTTTCTGTCACGGACCGTGTGTTCGCGTTAGTGCGCCGTGCGCGAGGTCAGTTCGGAGTCCACCTCGAGCGTGAACGACGCGATGGGCTTCACTGCGTTCCGTTCGCCGGCGATGTCGCCTGCGGAGCTGGCGTGAGGTCCACGTCGAGCCAGACGGTCGCGCCGCGTTCGATGCGCACCGTTCGCTCTTCGGTCGCGTACTGCGGATGCGTCAGTCGAATGAAGTGCGCGCCCGGCGCGAGCCGAAACGCTGTGATCGTCGGAGTGGTGTCGACCGTCTGTCCATCGATGACCACGTTCGCCCACGGACGCGCGACGACGCGGAGATACCCCACGTTGCTGGCGCCGAGCGGACGAGTGCCCGGGATGGTCGAAGGCTCTGTCAACTCGCGTCGCGCGCGCACGGTCTCGGCCCACTCGATCGCGCCGAGGCATGCGAGCGCGATCAGCGCCTGCCCGATGAGAAACGCGCGGGCGTGATCGCTTCGCGCGGGCTTGCGCACCCAGCTGCGACCCGCCGGGCCGAGGAGATCGTCGGCATCGCCGTCGCCCAGCACACCCACGTCCACCAGATGCGCGATGAGCCGTGCTTCGTGCGAGACGACGTGACGAGCCGCCACGAACTCACCGAGGTCATCGCAGAGCGCGCTCGTCGAGGGATAACGATGCGCGGGATTCTTCTCGAGGCATCGCGCGAGAATGCGTTCGAGCGTGCTCGGCACATCGGAACGGATGCGGCGCGGCGGTTGATACCGATCGAGACGGATCTTCTGCATCACCGTGCGCGCAGGCTCTTCTTCGAACGGGCGCCGGCCGGTGAGCATTTCGTAGAACACGATGCCGAACGAGAAGATGTCCGAGCGGAAGTCGAGCTTGTCGCCGAGAACCTGCTCCGGGGACATGTACGCGGGCGTGCCGACGACGCCGAGTCCGTCGGCGGGCTCGTCGACTTCGCGCGCGATGCCGAAGTCGGTGAGCTTCACTTCGCCGCGCCGGGAGACGAGCAGATTCGCCGGTTTCAAATCGCGATGAATGATCCCGCGGAGATGGATGTACTCGAGCGCGCGCGCGAGCTTCAACGCGATCACGCCGGCGACCTCGGCGTTCAACGGCGAGCGCTTCTTGAGCAACTCGGCGAGGCTCGTCGCTTCGACCAGTTCCATCACGATGAACGGCCGGCCGTCGATGTCACCGCAATCGAACACCGGCGGAAGGTTCTGGTGCGCGAGTCGCGCGAGCAGCGAAGCCTCGCGCGCGAATCGTTTGCCGAGCTGACTCGCGGGCGAGATCGAGCCCTTCAGTACCTTGATGGCCACCGCGCGACCGAGATGCGCTTGCTCGCCGCGGAACACTTCCGCGAGCGTCCCTTCGCCGATGCGCGCGGTGATCCGCGCACCCGCGATCACGTTCGCCGGCGCGCCGAGCGCCATGCCCGAAATCGCGTCGTCGGTCGGCACGTCGAAGCGATCCTGGACTAGCTGCCGCTCTCGCACGAAGCCGGCGGGAGATGCGTGACTTCATCGAGGCGTCGGCGTGCTGCCTGCCCCTGTGTGGAGGTGCGGTAGCGATCCATGAGGAGTCGCAGCGCGCGTTGCGCCGGGACACACATGCGGAGTCGCACCAGTGCATCGGCCATCTCCGCGAGCGCCTGCGGAATGAGATCGCTGTTCGGATACGTGGTGAGCAGGCGCTGGTACTCCTGCACGGCGGTCGCGTTGCGTTGTTGCGCGCCGTAGCTCTGCGCGAGCATCAGCTGCGCGTCGTCGGCGAACGGGTCGGTCGCCGCGCGCTGCAAGAACGCCTGCGCGAGAAGTCGCACGCGATCCCAGATCTGATTGGCGACCGCGCGACGAAGCTGCGTCTGGATGTCATTCGGGTTGGTCGGGATCTCGTTCGGATCGGTCTGATCGAGTCCGAGCTGCACGCGCGCCTGACGAAGCCGCTGTTCGATCGCAGTGAGCCGATTCGCGATCTCCTGACGCTGCGTGCTCTCTTCCGCAGTCGAAGTCTCCACCGCGCGCCGCACTTCGTCGGTCGCACCGCGGATGGAACGAATCTGTTCGTCGATGCCGTCGAGTCGTGCGCCGAGGTCCGCGAGATTGCGGGTCTGCGTGCGTGCCTGCTCGAGCTGTTGATTCAGCGTCCGAACCTGTTCGTCCGCGCGTGCGAGTTGCGCCTGACGGCCTTGCTCGGCCTGCTCCATCGAACGAACGCGTCGCTCGAGCGCAGCGTGTTGATCAGTACTCGCCCAGCACCCTGCGTTGGCGGCGCTCACCGCCGTCAGTGCGCACAGCGCGAACACCCGGCTGAACCCGTTACGACCCATCGACCCACTCGCGGCTCTCACGTGCATCCACCCGTCTGCTCGATGCGCCGCGCGACGTTACTGCCGCGGGCGGAAATCCACGCGCCGATCGCGCGCCCACGATGCGTCGTCGTTGCCGACCGCGCCTTCGCTGCCCTCTGACGAGGTCAGGACGCGGTCTTCGGCAATGCCGAGCGACATGAGGTAGTGCTGCACGATCGTGGCGCGGCGCTGACCGAGCGCGAGGTTGTACTCGGTCGTTCCGCGCGGATCGCAACGGCCGACGAGCACGTAGCGGCTCGAGCCTTCTCGCTGAAGGCACTCGGCCGCGGCTTGGAGCGCGCGTCGGGCCGAGTCGTCGAGGGTCGCGTTGTCGGTCGCGAACAGCACCGGTTCGAAGCGGCAGAGACGGCCCTGATTGTCGACCGGATCACTGTCATCGGTCGGGCCCGACGAAGCTTCCGCGCAGCGCCCGTCGACGCAGGGACGTCCCGACGGACACGCGCGATGCTCGTCGCACTCGGCGCGCGGCGCACAATGGTGGTTCACGCAGTGCTGGTCGGTCGGGCAATCGCTGTCGGCGTTGCAGGCGTCTTCGCCTTCGAGACAGCGGTTCGCGAGGCAGCGGTGATGCGCGGGGCAGTCCGTGTTCGTGCGGCACTGCTGACAATGCCGGTTCACGCAGACTTCATGATGCGCACGGCAATCCTGGTCGCCTTCGCAGTTCGGATACTCGACTCCGCACCCCGTGAGTGCGACCGCGAACATCGTCGCGACGGCGAGCAGACCCGCGTGCACGATCGCCAAAGCTCGGTCTCGGAGAACCATCCGCACAAGGCCGTATCTCATGGACGGAGCGAATTGCAACCTTTGATCGCCGATCGGATCCCCCCGGCACGCTCGCGGACCGTTGCCGCGGCGACCCCGCCGGACTACGTTCCCCGCCCCCTATGGCCCGACCCTTTCTGGATCCCGCGCAGTCCAAGCGCATCCTCGCGCTCGCTGCCCCGGTGATCCTGGCGATGCTCACGCAGACCGGCGTCAACATCGTCGACACCTGGTTCCTCAAGAAACTCCCGTTCGCCGACGCGTCCGATGCGCAGGCCGCGCTCACGCCGTCGCTCATGCTCCTCTGGGCGATCGGCGGTTTTCTCTCGGCGATCTCCGTCGGCACGCAGGCGATCACCGCGCGTCGCTTCGGCGAGGGGAAGTACGAAGAAGCAGGCGCGGTGCTTCCGAACGCCGCGATGGTCACGCTCATCGGCGGCGCCGTGCTCAGCACGCTCGGTTGGATCGCGATGCCGTACATGTTCCGCGCGATCGTCCCCAACGAACACGTCGCGCAACTCGGCACCGAGTACTGCCGCTGGCGTTTCGTCGGCATGACCTCGATGGCAGCGACCGCCGCGTACAAGAGCTTCTTCGACGGCATCGGCAAGACGCACCTGCATCTCTACGCCGCCATCGTCATGAACATCTTCAACGCCGCGCTCTGCTGGCTGCTGATCTTCGGGCACGCAGGCTTCCCGGCGATGGGCATCGCGGGCGCTGGCTTCGCGGCGTGCACGGCCAGCTGGCTCGGCCTGGTGGCGATGGTGATCTTCTCGCTGCGCGGCGAGTACAACGACCGCTACCGCTTCTACCGCCCGCAGAACCTGTCGATGCCACTCGTGCGCGACCTGCTGCGATTGAGTGTGCCCGGCGGCATCGCCACCGTGGTGGTGATGACGGGCTTCTTGCTGTTCATCAAGATCGTCGCGCGCCTCGATGCGACGACCGGAACGCAAGTGATCGTGCACGGCGTGCGAGTCGCGGCGAACGGCGCGGCCACGACGATCATCATCGAAGTGCTCTCGGCCACGTTCTTCTCGTGCCTCGCGTTCGGCACGGCGACCGCGACGCTCGTCGGGCAGAGCCTCGGCGCGGGCGATCCCGATCTCGCGGAGCGCTACGCGTGGACCAGCGTGAAGCTCGGCGTGATCATCTTCGGGCTGATCGGCGCGGTGATCTTCGCGTTCGCGCCGCAGGTGATGGGAATCTTCTCGCAGGCCGAAGCGGTGATCCACGTCGGGACGATTCCGCTGCGCATCGTGTCGCTGATGGGCGCCGTCGTCGCGGTCGGGATGATTCTCACGCAGGCGCTCTTCGGCGCGGGCGAGACCCGCTACGTGATGGTCGTCGAGATGGCGCTGCACTTCGGGTGCCTCGTCCCGATGGCGTGGGTGTTCGGAATGACCCTGAATCTCGGGCTTCCGGGCATCTGGTGCTCGGTGGCGCTCTATGCGACCGGACTCGCGGTGTTGATGAGCGCGAAGTTCGCGCGCGGCGGTTGGAAGAAGCTGAAGGTCTGATCGGAAGGGCGCGCTCCCAAACGCCCTTCACTCGCACGCTGCACTAGGGCACGCGGCACACGAGCGCGCCGCCGGGGACGCCGCGTCGATCGCGCGCGTCGCACACGAACCCGCGCCCGTACGAACCGCAGTTCTCGTTGGCCTGACACGCGACCGCGCACATGCCGCCGTGGTCGTCGATGCAGATCGTGCCGGCCGGGCACATCGCGTCGTTGTTGCAGCTCACCGTGCAGAAACCGCCGGGAAAATGGCTGTCGCCGGTGATGCACTCGCCCGAGCACTGCTGGTTCGACGTGCAGGTTCCGCCGACGAGCGGGCTCTGCGGTCCGACGTTGGGTCCGCACGCGGCGGCGATGAAAAGGACGGTGACGAGCGTGGCCGCCGAGAAGACGCGGCGTGTGAGATCGAGGTGATTCATCCCGGCGTTATGCGACGGACGATTCGTCGATTCAATCGCGACGAGCCACCGGCATGCGCTCTCTGTTGCTCTCGCCGCATCCCGCGACGTGGCATGATCCCCCACCGCATGGCGACCGACGCCGACATCGACGAACGACTGCGCCTCGGCGACATCGACGGTGCGGCCACTCTCGCCAAGTCGCGCGGTCAGCTTCGCAAGGCCGCCGAACTGATGGGTCTCGCGGGGCGCCATGCCGACGGGGTGATCTGCGCGGCCGAAGCGGGCGAATGGCGGCTCGCGCTCGATCTCTCGGTGGCCTCGGGCGACGACCGCATCGTGGAAGCGCTGTGCGATGAAGTCGCGCGTCGTCCGCAACAAGCGGAAGCCGTGGCCGCGCACGCGCGCATCGCTCGGCGGGTCGACGTCGCAGCGCGAGTCCTCGAGCAGGTAGCGCCCGCGGAGTCTGCGCGCGCCTGGTACGAGATGGGCGAGTACGCGAACGCGGGACGGCTCTTCGATCGCGCCAACGATCGCGCCAGTGCGGTGCGGGCGTACGAACAACATCTTGCGCAAAACCCCGAGGATGCCGCGGTCGCCGAGCGTCTCGCCGAATTGCGCGCCGAGCGTGGCGATGCCGATGGCGCGGTGCGAGCGCTGCAGTCGGCGGTGCGAGCGGGCGGTACCGACAGCGCGCGGCGAAAGCTGGTCGACGGGCTCTCGCGTCTCGGATTCGACGGCAGTGCCCGTGCGATCGCGCGTCGTATCCAGCGCGACGATGCCAGTGCGTCGCTCGAGCCTTCGGCATACGCAGGCGCACTCCCGCGCAGCGAGGCTTCACAGAAGCGATACGCCGAGCGTTACCGCGTGGTGCGCGAAGTCGGCTCGGGCGCGACGGGACGCGTGCTCGAAGCACTCGATGAACTCACGGGCGAGACGGTCGCGTTGAAAGTGCTCGCAGTGGGCGACGATCGCACCGGCGCATTCGCGCGCTTCATGCGCGAAGCCGAACTCGCGCGCGAACTCGACGACCCGACCATCGTGCGGATGCGTGCGCTCGATCCCGAGGGACCGACCATCGTGTACGACTGGATGCCGGGCGGAACGCTGGCCGAGCGCATCGGATCGCTGACGGTTCGCGAAGTGCGTTCGATCGCGCTGCGTCTGCTCACCGCGCTCGAGACGCTGCATCGCCACGGCGTGATCCATCGCGACCTCAAACCCTCGAACGTGCTCTTCGATCCCACGGGGCAAGCGCGTCTCGGCGATCTCGGCGCAGCGCATCTCGGCGATCTCGGTGCGACAGTCACGGGCGGTCTCGTCGGTTCGCTTCCGTACATGGCGCCCGAGCAGATCACGGGTTCGGCGCTGTCGGCGTCGACCGATCTGTATGCATTCGGCTGCGTGCTCTTCCAGATGCTCACGGCGCAACTGCCCTTCGCGGGCCCGGACTTCGTGAGCCAGCATCTCTCGGAGACCGCGCCGTTGATCAGCGCGGTGCGACCATCGCTCGGCGTGCACTACGACGTGCTCGTCTCGTCGCTGCTCGCGAAAGAATCCGAACGCCGTCCGCACGAAGTCGCCGAAGTGCGTCGCGCCGTGCTGGCGCTGCCATGGCTCGACGTCGACGACGAGCCGCGCATCGCCGGTCAACGTGGCTCGTCCGTTCCGCCGCCGCGGCCGGTCGGAGATACGGGCACGCGAATGGTTCCGTCCGTCGATCGCCCGGGCGGATTCACGGACACGCGGCTCGCGCGCGAAGTCGATCGCGTCGAACTTCCGATCGCTCTCCGCGATGCATCACGACGATGGGCCGCTGCGGATCGCAGTGATCTGCAGGCAGTGTTCGATCTCGACGAAGAGCACGATCGAATCGTCGCGTGGGTCGAGCCGGTCGCGGGGACACAGGTCCCGCTCGCAAGCTTGTCCGTGACTGTGCGCACACGCATCGAAGCCGCGCTCGGCGCCGTGCTTCTCACGCCCGGTCCAGGCTGCGCGGTGAAGCGTTCGGCCGTGCACGGAACGGTGGTCGAACTCGCGTCCATCGCCACCGAAGGGGTTGCGATCCGCAGGGGCGAGGGGTAAGCGTCGCCCCGTGTTCGAAGGCTCGCGCATCGCGGTCGTCGTGCCGGCGTTCAACGTCGAGAGCCGCGTCGCGCGCGTCATCGAGACGATGCCCGCGTTCGTCGATCTCGTCGTAGTGATCGATGACGGCAGTGCCGATGCGACGGCTTCACGCGCGCGCAACGCGGTCAGCAGGTGTGAGTGCGTCGTGGCTTCGCATCCCGCGAATCGCGGCGTGGGTGCTGGAATCGCCACCGGATACCGCGAAGCGATGGCCCGCGGTGCCGACGTGATCGCGGTGATGGCCGGCGACGGACAAATGGATCCGGCCGATCTCGAGCGGGTCATCGCCCCCGTCGCGCGCGGCGAGTGCGAGTACGCCAAAGGCAACCGCCTCGCGCATCCCGACGTGGTTCGCGCGATGCCGTTTGCTCGCCTGGTCGGCAATCACGTGCTCTCGAAACTCACGCGTATCGCGACCGGACTCGCGCACGTCACGGACTCGCAGTGCGGCTTCACCGCCATTCATCGCCGCGTCTTCACCGCGCTCGATCCCGACGCGATGTGGGCGCGCTACGGCTACCCGAATCACCTGCTCGGCGCGCTCGCACGCAATCGTCATCGCGTCGCCGACGTCGTCGTCCGCCCGATCTATGCCGGGGAACGCAGCGGCATTCGCGTGCGCGACGCGGTCGTCACCATCCCGCGCATCCTCGTGCGCATCGCCGCCGCACGCTGGCGCGAACGCGAACAGCAACTCCCCGCACCGCGCGGATTCGTCGAGATCCGATGAGCAACGCACCTCGCATGCGCAACGCATCGCCTACCGAGATCAATACCCTCCTCGGCCGTGGCACCGAGTTTCACGGCAAGCTCGTGTTCGATGGCAACGTGCGCATCGAAGGACGCTTCGAAGGCGAGATCCACTCGGACGACACACTGATCGTCGGCGAGAGCGCGGAGATCGTGGCCGACGTCCGCGTCGCGGTGCTCATCGTGCGTGGGGGCACCGTTCGCGGCGAGATCCGCGCGACCGAATCCGTCGAGGTGCACGCGCCCGGCAAGGTCTACGGAAACATCACGTCGCCGCAGGTGTTCATCGACAAGGGCGTGACCTTCGAGGGGCAGTGCAAGATGACCGAGGTAACGGACGACTGATTGCCGGCGGGCTCGCATCGCTGGCACGCGCCTCGCTTCGATCGGCAACGGTGTTACGCTAGCGCCCTCTTCGCGGCGCGCGCGGAGCCCAGGATTACCTGCTGACGACGATGCGAACGCTCCGTTCAAAGTCCGCCGGTCTCGAGCGCGCCTCCATCGCGATCCTCGCCGTCTCGCTGGCTGCGTCCTCGGTGGCGTGGGCGCAGAGCAGCCCGAACGCCTTCGTCGCGGCAAACAACGCATCGGTCCCGGCGACTTCCACGGTCGAGCCGGCCACACCGCGCGAGTCGGCCCCGCCCGCGGCGCCCCGCGCGGACGAGCCGCAGGTCGCGGTCGAGACGTCGCGTCCCGCCGCCCCGGCCGAGGTCGTCACCGAGCAGGTCGCGGTGACCGGCAGCCCCGTCACCGCCGCGCGGGTGCGCACGGAAGTGCGCGCCCCGTACGCGACCGTCGCGGCTGTCGTCACCGACTTCGCGCATTACCGCGACTTCTTTCCGCAGATGCGTGAGAGCCGGATCATCCATCGCCGCCGCGGACAGGCCGACGTCTACGTGCGCGTCGAGATGCTGCAAGGGCTCGGAATGCTCTGGTCGCTTCTTCGCTTCAACACGCAACGGAGCGCGGATCGCACCACCGTCGAGGGGACGATGGTCGACGGCAATCTCCGGCGCTTCGACGTGCGCTTCGATGTGCGTCCGGTCGCGAACGATCCATCGCGCACCGAGGTCACGATGCAGTTGCTCGGGCTCCCCGCGTTCTTCTTTCCCGAAGCGTTCCTGTCGATGCAGCAGTCGCGATGGGCCGTGCGCGGCGTCGAGATGCTGCGGTCACGCGCCGAAGCGATGTCACCCGCGATCCCCGCGACCGCGACCGGCGGTGGCCCGGTGCGTTCGGCGCGCTGAGCACGCCGCGCGAACGAGTCCCTACGGCTCGGCGCGGACTCGGGGGACGAACGCGCTTGTTCGATTGCCGGCGACCCGCCCCGTTATCGCCACGCGCGGCTCACCGCGCCTCGCCGCTCACCGACGCATCCACCTTCGTCACCGCATCCACCGCGCTCGCCCCGACCGCGCGGCGCAACTCCCGCCGCGTCATCGGGCCGCGCAGCCACGAGAGCGCCC
>CBIHQZ010000109.1:0-10951 GCA_966212315.1 uncultured Myxococcales bacterium | reverse complement strand
TGAAAGCCACGGCAACCCGTCCGAAGCCTCACCTTCGTGAGGCTCGAGATGTCGCATCGAACACACGGTGGTCCGGTCTGAAGAGATCGAAGGCAACTCGCAGTCAGCGCGAGCTTCGCGCAGGCGAAGTTTCGGAGTCGTTGCCGCGGGTTCACCCGGTTCACCCGCCGGGATCCCTCGGCGAGCGACCGCGCGCACATTCGTGACCAATGGAGAGGTCCGCCGTAGGTCTCGGCGCTCACCGCGACGGCCGACCGAGTTCCTCCGCGAGCCGATCGACATCGCGCTCTACATCGCGCGCGAGCATCGCTTCCGCGCGGGCCGCGATCGGCGCGGTGGCTTTCTTCCAGGACGTTGCGAAGGGCGCGTCGCCGAGCGCGATGTCCACCAGCCTTCCGCCGTCGCGCAATCCGCCGTCGGCCAGCGTCGCGAGCCGCAGACACGCTGCCCCCGCTTCCGACCATGCGAGCGCGCGCACCGGATCCGGTGCACTCGCTGCGGCGCGAAGAACCTCGCGGGCGAGGGTGTCGAGGGCCTTGCGTTCGTCATCGGTGAGGGCGTGATCCATCGCGCGAGTGTAGATGGCATCGACGACGACGCACTGTTCGAGCACACCCCGCGGTGCGTGATACAGTCCCGCGCATGCGAACGGTCTCGGACGTCGAACGGTTTCTCACCGACAGCTCGGTCAAGTTCCAGGACTTCGGCGGCGGGCTTTTCATCGTCACCGACGACACGTCGGGGCTGCGGCAACTGGCCATCAAGGTGCAAGACGAAGTCGTCGTCTTCCAACTCCGCGTGATGGACGTTCCCGAGAAGAACGCGAAGGGGCGCGAGGCGCTCTTCGAAAAGCTGCTCTTCCTGAACGGTCAGGGATTGCTACACGCCGCGTTCGCGTTGCTCGACGACGGGATCTATCTCCAGGCAGCGCTGCCGCTCCCGAATCTCGACCCGAACGAGATGCAAGCCGTGCTCGACGACATCGGGCTCGCCATCTCGCAGCATCTTCCGGAACTCACCGGCACCGAGCGCGCGAACTAGCGTCGCCGAAGCTACCGAACGACATCAACCAACGCACCCGCAGGACCAACGAGGCGATCGCGCATGGGCATCATCGGCCGGCTCGCACAGCTCATCAAAAGCAATCTGAACGACCTGATCTCTCGGAGCGAAGACCCCGAGAAGATGCTCAACCAGGTCATTCTCGAGATGAACACGCAACTCGTGGAGGCGAAGAAGCAAGTCGCCCTCTCGATCGCGGACGAGAAACGTCTCGCGAAGCAGTTCGAGACCGAGCGGGCGACCGCCGAAGAGTGGGAGCGCAAGGCGATGATGGCCGTGCGCGCGGGCGACGACGAACTCGCGAAGGAAGCGCTGACACGGCAGAAAGAGCACGGCGCGCTCGCGGCCGAACTCGAGAAGCAGTGGCAGAAGCAGAACGCCGCGGTGGGCAGTCTGAAGAACGCCCTGCGAATGCTGAACGGCAAGATCGAAGAGGCGAAGCGCAAGAAGAACGTCCTCGTCGCGCGGAAGAA
Organism: uncultured Myxococcales bacterium; assembly: GCA_966212315.1. GTDB lineage: Bacteria > Myxococcota_A > Polyangia > Polyangiales > CBIHQZ01. The sequence goes on along the minus strand of CBIHQZ010000109.1, from coordinate 9,416 downwards.
GCGCGCGGAGGCGCAGAAGGCGATTCACGAGACGATGTCGGGGCTGTCCGACAACTCGGCCTTCGAGACGTTCAATCGCATGGAAGAGAAGATCAACCAGATGGAGGCCGAGGCGGATGCGCAGGCCGAAGTCGCCGAGCAGTACACGGGCGATGCGCTGCAGCAGAAGTTCCGCGAGCTGGAGACCAACCGCGGCGCGGACATGGCCCTCGAGGACCTGAAGCGAAAGATGGGCATGGCCCCCGCGGAAGCCCCGGTCGCCGCGCAGACGAACGTGCGCGTCTCCACCACGACACCGGTCGAAGCGGTGGACGAAGAAGCCGAGGCGGCGGAACTCGAGCGTGCGATGGCCGAAGCCGAGCAGCGTCGTCGTAACGCCGGGTCGTGATCCCGACGAGCTAACACTACGCAGCACGCCGCGGTTGACGCCTCGGCGGGCTGGATTTATCTGTCCGCGTGCGGCGGGCCGAATCCGTCGCACAACCCCGAAAGTTTCTACCGAGCCATGCCTACCTACAGCTATCGCTGCGACGCCTGCGGCGCCGAGTTCGAGCGCGTGCAGCGCATGACGGAAGACCCGATCAAGGAATGCGCGCAGTGCCACAAGGAAACGGCGCGTCGACAGATCACGTCGGGCAACTTCATCTTGAAGGGCGGGGGCTGGTACTCGGACCTGTACTCCGGCGGGTCGAACAAGAAGGGCGGCGAGAGCGCGGGTTCGTCCTCGTCGTCGAGTTCGAGCGCGTCGAGCAGCGGCACGAGTGCGAGTTCGAGCACCACGTCGACTTCGAGTGACAGCGGCTCGAGCAGCACGAGTTCGACCGCGGCGCCTGCGGCGAGCACGAGCACCTCGTCGAGCGGCACCACCGCGAAGTAAGCGCGCGAACGTCGCTCGCAGCAGCGAACTATTGACTCTCGGCGAAGCTCGCCGTCGGATTGCGCCATGCGCTTCGCTCGAGGTTCGCTTCCCTTCTCGTTGCTGCTGCTCGTGGTCGGTTCGTGCGGTGCGCCGTCACCTTCGGGCGACGCCGCCGCTGATGCACGCGCGTCCGACGCGCAGTCCGATGCCGCGGGCGACACGGACATGTGCCGTAACGACAACGACTGCAGCGACACCGTCTTCTGCGACGGGGTCGAGCGCTGCATGCCCGGCGCAGCGGGTGCGAACGTGCGCGGCTGCGTCCCGGCGAGCCCCGCGTTTCCGTGCACGGCCACGCAACTGTGCGACGAGGCGAACCGGCGCTGCGTGCCGCAATGTTCGATGGAACCCGATGCCGACGGCGACGGCCATCGTTCCCGCGGATGCGGCGGCGACGACTGCGACGACGCCGATCCGAATCGCTTCCCCGGCAACGCCGAGGTGTGCGACCCGATGCACGACGAGGACTGCGATCCGACGACCATCGGCGTCCAGGACAGCGACAACGATCTCCAGACCTCTGCGCTGTGCTGCAACAGCACCGCGGGATCGGTCGCGACCTGCGGCACCGATTGCAACGACGCGGACGCGACCGTGAACACCCGCGCGCCCGAGGTGTGCGACGCGGTGGACAACAACTGCAACGGGCAGATCGACGAAGGCGTGCTGCGCGCGTTCTTCCCCGACACGGACCACGACAACTTCGGCGACAGCCACGCCGCGAATCTGACGCGCGCCTGCGCGCCCTCCGCGGGGCTCGTCGAGAACGCGCTCGATTGCGACGACACGAACGCTGCGGTGAGCCCGGTGGCTTCCGAGGTGTGCGACGGGCGTGACAACAACTGCAATGGCGCCGTCGACGAAGATCCGAGCGCGACGTTCTACTGCGCGTCGTCGTACGGAACCCCCGCGAACACGACCTTCGGGTGCACGACCGACGCCGCTGCGATGACAGGCACCTGCGTCGTGCAGAGCTGCCGCACCGGCTTCGGCAACTGCAACACGCAGATCGAAGATGGGTGCGAGACGAACCTGCAATCGTCGCCGATTCACTGTGGCGCGTGCCCGACGGTGTGCGGCGCCGGCGGCGTGTGTTCGAGCGGCGCGTGCGATCCGTTCACGCACGTTGCGGTTGGCGTCGATTACGTGTGCGCATCGCGCGCGTCGGGATCGGTTGTCTGCTGGGGTGGCAACGGCTTCGGGCAGCTCGGCGACGGAACCACGAACGCAGCCGCGAATCCCGTGGTCACGGGACGCTTCACGGGGGCGAACATGATCGCCGCGGGGCGCTTCGACCTGACCAGCCCTTCGATCCCGATCGAGACCGGATGCCCGACGACATGCGTGCAGAGCGGGAGTTCGCTTTCGTGCTGGGGGTGCAACGAGTCTGCGCAGACGGGCGTCGGATTCGCGTCGGGCGCGGTGTTGTCGCCGAGTGCAGTGCGCGATTTCCCGGCGGTGGATCCGAACGGCGCCGTGCTTCAGACGGTGAGTCCGCAAATCAGCGTGGGCGCGGGTCACGCATGCGGCTGGCAGATGAACCAGAACGCATTCCCGGTTCTGTACTGCTGGGGGCGCAACAACGCCGGTCAGTCGAATCCCCGCAATACCGCGACGGTGCTGACCCCCACGGCACTGCCCATCGTCTTCAATCACGATTCACTCAGCATCGCCGCAGGCGGGCGGCACACGTGTGTCGCGACGACGACGGTGTTCCGCGGCGTGATGCGCTGCTGGGGCGCGAACGACTTCGGGCAGCGCGGTCCGGGTGCGGTGGACGCGAACGGCCTCGCGATCGTGCAGGGGCCGGCGAGCGAGATGCCGAGCGACTGGGCCGAAGTGGTGGCGGGCGATCTGTTCACGTGCGGACGCTTCCAGACGTCGCATCACGTCGCATGCTGGGGATTCAACGCGTTCGGCCAACTCGGTGACGGCACGACGAACCCGCACACGATGCCGACGATTGTGCCGGGCATCTCGACGGCCGCACAGCTGGCGGCGAGCACGCACTCGGTCTGCATGCGCAACACCGCGGGGCAAGTGCGGTGTTGGGGCGAGGGATACGGCAACTCGCCGGTCACGATCGCGGGTATCAGCGACGCGACCGAGATCGCGATGGGCGGCGATCGCGCCTGCGCGTTGCGCGCGACCGGAACGATCGTGTGCTGGACGAGCGGGACCGCGCCGATGCCGTTGCGTCCGGCCGGGACGGGAAACTTCTGAGCGCGCGGCGCGATCAGCGTTCCGTGAAGCACGAAAACGCGTTCACTGCACGCTCGGGACGGCTCGCGTGATCACTGCGCCATCCCGCGACGCGCGTGAATGCGAATGCGCACGAGTCACGCGCTGACTACGGACCCGTCAGCGTTCGCGCGGCAGCGCCGATGGTGGCCCGAACGATCTTCGTCGCGAAGTCGTGATCGAGCGTGTCGACGGTGTCCGCGCCGTTGAAGCAGTGATAGTGCGGATTGCGGAAGTTCGCGGTGTCCGTGAGCATCGCGCCCGGGTACTGCACGTGCCAGAACGACGCGTGATCCGAGCGTCGCAGATCGGACAGCGCCGGGTCCTCGAGCAACGCCATCTGCACTTCGAGAAGCTCGATCGGTAGACCCACTGCGCGCGCGTACGTCGCGAGATAGCCGCCGGCGGCGTGGCTAGCCGGATCGAGTACGACCGTGAGGAAGTCGCCGCGATCCATGTTCGCGTGGATGTGATTGACCTGCGTGCGGAACAGCAATTCGAGACCGCGCGGCGTCTGCTGGGTGTTCGGTTCGCTCGACGCATACCCCATCGTTTCGTTGACGAAGGCCGCCACGATCGTGTCGTTCTGCGCCCGCGCTCGCTGCGCGTACGCCGCCGAGCCGATGAGCCCGCGCTCTTCCTCGTCCCAGCACGCAACGACCAGCGTGCGCGCGTGCGGTCTCATCGCGAGCACCCGTGCTTCTTCGAGAAGTCCCGCCATGCCGCTGCCGTTGTCGTCGGCACCGGGGCAGCCCGCGATGTGATCGTAGTGCGCGGAGATCAACACCTGTTCGTCGGGCGTGGTGGTGCCGCGCTTCACGCCGATCACGTTCACCCCCGTCGCGTACATCTGACGTTCCACCGTGTAACCAAGGTCCGTGAGACGCGTGGCGCAGAGATCCTGGACCTCTTGCCAATGCGGTGATCCCGGCGGGCGAACATCCGCGATGAACGTCAGGTCGGTGACGTACCGCGCACGCTCCGCGCACGCCATGAGCGCCTCGGGGCTGTCGGTACCGCACGGCGGCAGGGGCGGCGGTGGAGCGTCGACGACCATGTCTCCCGGCACGTCGGTCGCGTCGTCCGTCGAGGCCACGTCGAGTGTCGTCGCGAGGTCATTGGCGACATCCGTTGCCGCATCGGCAGGCGTGTTGTTCGTGCTGCACGCGGCGAGCGACGCCAACAGAGCAGCCGCCATGGTTGTACGAGCGGCCGCGAATGCGGGGTAAGTGGGCATGCGGCACTCTCGCCTCCGCGCCGGAGGCGTTCAAGGCGAACGTGCGTGGGCGCATGCGAGATCGATTCCCGTCGGCGGCAGCACGCAAAGTGCGCAGTGGAAACGCGGACCGTGCGACGTTCGCGGTTTCTATGAAACCGAGCCATTCACCGCGACTCGCCGGGCAGGGCTACTGCTTCGTGCTGGCACTTCTCACCGCATGCGGACCGAACGTCAGCACGCACGGCGACGCGAGCGACACGCACGCGGCGGACATTGCGGACGCTCTGGCGCCGGACGTCGCGATCGACAACCCGCTCGTTACCGACGTCGCGACCGACGTGCCCGCGAGCGATGCAGGCACTCCGTGCGACCCGGGATCACCGATCGCCGCGGTCATCGCCGGCATGGCGCCGGGCTCGTGGCGCGAACTTCCGAATACGCCGATGAGCGCGGTGTGTCCCGCGCCGTACGAACACTACGGTTGCGAGGCAGTGATGTCGGCGTGGAGCGGCGGCGCGTACGACACGCTTCACGATCAGCTGCTGGTCTTCGGCGGCGGCCACCACGACTCGTACTACAACAACGTGTTCGCTTTTCATCTCTCGACGATGACGTGGCAGCGATGGACCGAGCTTCCGGCGGGCTGGGCCGGTGATTCGCACCCCGCAGTCGGCGACGACATCCGCGTCGAGACCTGCGGTCTCTATCCCGTCGCCGCGTCGCTCGACATCCCCGCTGCGTGGCTCACGATGAGCGGCTACGTGCAGCCCGATCGTTGCGATGATCCGATGATCGCGTCGCAGCTCGACCCGCAGCAGCCGCGCAGCACGCATACGTACGGGAACGTCGCGTACAGCCCGCTGACCGATCGCTTCTACAACCTCGGCTCGGTCGCCCTCTGGCCCTCGGGGCAGTCGGGCTCGTCGCGCGTGATGGGATTCGATTTCGCGACGTCGCGCTGGGTGCGCGGCGCGAACAACCCGCAACCCTTCTTCGGACACAGCGCGACCGATGCGCGCGGGCACATCTGGTATCTCGGTTCCGCGAACCTGGTCGAATACGATCCGATGGCCGACGTCTGGACGCCGACCGCGTCGCCCACGAGCGGCACGTACACCGGCAGCGTGGACGTCGACACGCAGCGCAACACGCTGGTGATGACAGCAGACGGGATGAGCATCGACACGTACGCGATCGGTCAGCCCGGCGCACCGCACGCGATGGTCGCGTCGACGGGACTCGCAGCGCCACTCGTGCGCTCGTCGGGATTTGCATACGACGACGCGCTCGATCGCTTCGTCGCGTGGTCCGGCGGGCGCACGTTGTACTTCCTCGACCCGGCGACGTGGCACTTCACCGCGCTCGCCGCGACTGGCGACGACCCCGGCGCACCCGCGGCGAACGGAACATTCGGACGCTTTCGCTACAGCCCGCGCTGTCAGGTCTTCGTCGGCGTGAACTCGACGATGAGCAACGTCTTCGTGTTCAAACCGCCGGTCGCTGCGCCCTGATCGAACGACGCGTCGCGAGACTTCGGTTCAGGCGCGCGAGGAGCGAAGCGATTCGAGCCAGCGGATCGCTTCCGAGCGCTCGGCGAACGTCTCGAGTGGCGTGCTCGAGATGAGCGCCACGGTGGTCGCGCCGAACGCGACGACCGGGCGCGCGCCGACGACGGCGATGCCCGACACGAGTTTGCCGAGCCGCAGGAACAGCGCGCCGTGCTTCGTGACCTGACTGCGATGAAACGACGTGAAGCCACGCACCGCGTAGCACAGCCCGACGGGCTCGCGCGCGTCGCGAACCATCTGCTCTGTCTGCTCGATGTGCGCCGACAATTCCGCGGGCATGTGACCGACGTACTCGATGTCGATCAATCGCGGATGGGTCAGCGTGATCTTGAACGTGAACGGCTTCTCTTCGGTGGCCACGATGAAACTCATACAGGGCTCGCACCGGGACTAGCGACGACGAAGGAAGCTCGGCGCGGCGATCGTGCACGGCCGAGAGCGCTTGGCTGCGATGCGACGACGAACCGAACGTCCGACGCGTTCGAGGTCGCATGGTGACGCGCGCTACCGCGACGTAGCGAAATCCTTCACACCGCCTTCACGAACTCCGCGAGGACCTTCTTCTCGCTGCCGAGATTCGGGAAGTACACGACGACCTTCACGTCCGCGCCCGCTTCGACCGACCGCACCGTCCCGACCCCGAACTTCGCGTGGCGGACTTTCATCCCCGTGCGAAACGCGCGCGCCTGCCCCGCGCCGTTCAATCCCTCGGGCTGCATCGGCTCGTCGTATTCGACGCGGATCTCGCCCGTGCCGGGATCGGCTGGACTCGGCGCCACCGACGATCGCGGCGGCGGCGGTGGCTCGCTGCTGCGATACCCGTAACTGCCGCTCGATCGACCGCTCTGCATCGGCGACATCGACGGCACCGACGCGCGCACTTCGCCGGGCCGCGCGATCGGGCGGTTCAGTACGTCTTCGGGGATCTCGCGTAGGAACCGCGACGGACCGTGCACGCGGGTGGTGCCGAAGATCTGGCGGAACATCGCGTACGACAGAACGAGCTGTTTGCGCGCGCGTGTGATCGCCACGTACGCGAGCCTTCGTTCTTCGTCCATCTCGTCGGGCGTCGACCCCGGCTCGAGGCCTTTGTACGGAAACATCCCGTCTTCGAGACCCGTCACGAACACGGTGTCGAACTCGAGACCCTTCGCGCTGTGCACTGTCATCAGCGACAGCTTGTCGGCGTTCTTGTCGTTCGCACCGACGTCCGCGAGCGTCACCCGTTCGAGATACCCCGACAGCGTCGGCTCGGGATCCTCTTCGGCATACTCGACCATCGATCCGATGAGTTCCTGAAGGTTCTCCTGCTTCGACTCGGACTCGGTCGACTTGTCGTTCTGCAGCATCTCGATGTAGCCGACGCGATCGAGCAGCAGGCTCGTGAGGTCCGCGGGCCGCGCATCGAACGTGCTCACCTGCCGGCGCAGGTCGCTCATGAGCGTGTAGAAGTCGGTGAACCGCTTGCGCGCGGCGTTCTGGATGTCGGCCGGATAGTCAGCCGACGCCACCAGCTTCCAGAGCGACGTTGCGCGCTCGCGTCCGTGCGCTGCCAGTCGATCGAGCGAGGTCTTGCCGATGCCGCGTGGCGGGGTGTTCACCACGCGGAGGAAGCTCACATCGTCGTTCGGATTGAGCAGCAGACGCAGGTACGCGAGCGTGTCCTTCACTTCGGCGCGCTCGTAGAAGCGCATGCCGCCGACGATCGTGTACGGGATGTTCGCCGCGCGAATGGCTTCTTCGAGCGTTCGTGATTGCGCGTGGATCCGATAGAAGACCGCGAGGTCTTTGAGCAGCGCACCGCGGTTGTGCGCGGCCTTGATGCGAAACGCGATGCTCTGCGCCTCTTCGCGTTCGTCGCGGCACGGGAGCACTTCGATCGTGTTGCCCTCGCCGTTCTCGGTGAAGAGAACCTTCTTCTCGCGGCGACCGAGCTTCTCCACCACTGCGTTCGCGGCGCGGAGGATGCGCGCAGTGCTGCGATAGTTCTGTTCGAGCTTCACCACGCGCGCGTCGGGGAAGTCGCGTTTGAAATACTCGATGTTGCGGACGTCGGCGCCGCGCCAGCGATAGATCGCCTGGTCGTCGTCGCCCACCACGCACAGGTTTCGCTCGGGCCCGACGAGCCCGCGCACGATGCGGTACTGCGCCGCGTTCGTGTCCTGGAACTCGTCGATCATCACGTAACGAAACCGCCGCTGCAGTTCGGTGCGGACGGTCTCGTCGCCTTCGAGCAGTTCGACCAGTTTCTTCAGCAGGTCACCGAAGTCGACCGCGTTGTTGCGCGCGAGCGTGCGTTCGTAGTTCGCGTACACCTCGGCGACGCGACGTTCGTGATCGCTGGTGGCCGCATCGGCGACGGCATCGGGACCCATCGCCTCCTGCTTGAAGCGATCGATCATTCCGAGCGCGGCGCGCGGCTGCAGCTGCTCTTCCGAGAGCTTGAGCAGGTCGAACACCTGGTTCATCACCACGCGCTGGTCGCTGTCGTCGTAGATCGCGAAGTCGCGCGAGAGGCCGACGCGTTCGTGATAGCGCCGCAGCAGTTTCGCGCCGGTCGCATGGAAGGTCGCGACCCACAGATCCTTGGCGCCGATGTCACCGAGCAGCGACTGACAACGCTGGCGCATCTCGCCGGCGGCCTTGTTGGTGAACGTCACGCACATCACCTGGTACGGCTGCACGTGAAGCCCGGCCACGATGTACGCCGCGCGATGCGTGATCACGCGCGTCTTGCCGGAGCCCGCGCCGGCGAACACCAGCATCGGTCCTTCGGTGTGGACCGCCGCTTCGTATTGCTGCGGATTCAGCGCTCGGCGGAGTTCGTCGGCAGTGCTCATGGTCGCGGCGCACCGTACTCATGGAGCGGGCGAGAGGCGAGAGGGAGTGTTGCCGACCTCGCTGTCCAACTTGCCGGTGCGCTTGCCCGATGCGCTGCTCGGCAGCTATCGCGCGCGAGTCGGCGATGCCCGGCAGGAAGCGATCGGGCGATTCGTGCGCGAGCGGATCATCGATACGCGCCGTCCGTCCGCGCCAGATGCTGCGCGGCGCGTTGGCCGAGACGGGATCTCGGCGCCTTCGCGGCAAGCGGCGTCAGAAGCATCCGCGCCTCCTGATGGCGCCCCTCGGCAATGAGCGACTCGGCGAGCACGACGATGGCGCGCCCACCGATGATGATCGGTTTCGCCGGGACGGCCTTGCTCAAGTGCTCGATAGCTTCTCCATGACGTCCCAATCGATTCAGCACCATCCCGAACACTGCCCGTGCCGTTGCGCTCGCGGGCCCCGAGTCGTTCATGGGGGTGACCGCCGGATCGATCAAGGCGTGTGCTCGATCCGTGTCGCCAGTCTCGAGCAACGTCAGCGCGATGAACGCATTGCTGGCGGCGTCGCTCGACCGCTGGAGCTTCTCGATGCGGTCGACGTCGATCACGCCGAGATTCTTCCGCGCCGCACTCCAGTCCTCGAG
>CBIHQZ010000108.1:0-10958 GCA_966212315.1 uncultured Myxococcales bacterium | reverse complement strand
CACCGGCCGGATGGTCGCGGTGCCCTGCCACACCTGCAAGGGCGATGGCCGCGTTCGCAATACCCGCAAGGTCAAGGTGAATGTCCCGCCCGGCGTCGACACGGGCCTGCAGCTGCGACTGCGCGGCGAGGGCGAGGCCGGCATGCGCGGAGGCCCCGCGGGCGCGCTGCGAAGGGCGGGCGCAACTGGCGACGATCGATGAAGCGATCGCAAAGCGACTCGAGCCCGCGGTGCTGCACCATCGTCCCGAGGCAGCGCCGATGCCCGATGCAGAAGCGCTGCGCACGGCGCTGGTCGCGATGCTCGGCGAACACGACGCGATGCTCGCCGCGGCCGCGACCGTTGTTCTCGCCGTGAGTCAGCCGGCGGCGCTCGCAGCCTCGTTGCCCGCACTGCTGGCACACGATCATCCGCTCGTGCGCGAGAGCGCTGCGCTCGCCGTGAACATCGCCGAACCCGCGAACACCGCTGCGCTGGTGCGCCTCGCGGACGATCGCGATCCGCACGTGCAAGCCACTGCGAAAGCCCTGCTCGAGTCGAGCGAACGCGCGTCGCACGTGCCCGGCATCGCAGCCGAGACGAGCGCAGGCGCCGCTTCGAATCTGCTCGCGACCACGCGCGATCCGCACGCCGCCGTCGACCGCGATGCGTTCGCCAGTCTTCCGACCCCCGAGCGCATGCTCGTGCTCGCGTCGATCGATCTCTTCGCCGACCTCGAGCCCGAGCAGCTCTACGACATCGCGACGCTCGCGACCGAGCGCACCCTTGCAGTGGGCGTCGACCTCTGTCGCGAAGGCGACCCCGGTGAAGAAGTCTTCGTCGTGATCGCAGGACAGGGCGAGATCTTCACCGGCGCCGGAGCCACTTTGCACGCCGTCGGTCGCACTCGCGCGGGCGACTGCGTGGGCGAACTCGCGGTACTCGACGAAGCCCCGCGGAGCGCCACCGTCCGCGCGTCCACGGCCATGCGCGTGCTCGCGATCCAGGGCCACGCATTTCGCGAACTGATGAGCCGCCAGCCCGATCTGTCGAACGCGGTGATCGCGATGATCACGCGCCGTCTGCGCGATGCGACTGCGCGAGCGGCGCGGTAGAACTCAGCTCGCCTTGCCGCTCCAGGCAGCGCCCGTTTCGTGTGACGTGATCTCGAAGACGCAGTGATCCGCGCCCGTGCGAACACACTTCGGTTGCGTCACGTTCGCGGCGACGCCTACCGCTTGCAGGGCCGCATCGAGGATCCCTTCCTCGAGTGCGCAATGATGCGGCGTGGTCTTCTCGAGTCGCGCGCGCCCCGGTTCGAACGAGACGACTTTCCATCCGCCGATCCCGACGCCGCGATTGGTGCGCTTGTACATGCCGTCGATGCCGTAGACCACGTCGCGTGCCGACGCGAGATTCCCGTTCAATCGCGCTTCGTGGGAGGCCTTGAAGACCGCGCGGCCCGTCTTGCGCAATCCGGCGGCGCCCACGCGGGCATCGAGTTGCTCGAGCAGTTCGAGCAGTTCGCCGATGGGGTGGTACGATTCGCGGGTCATCGCCTGCACACGGTCGACGATCTCGTCGCCGAGCACCGCGCGCGGGAACGTCAGCGAGCCGACGACAGCGAGGAACTCCGAGCCGGACGTTTCGTGCGACTTCCCGACGTACTCGTTCGGCTTGCGAATCATGTCTTCTCCGGTGAGCGATGCCTGCACCCCCGCAGTCAGACGCGCGCAACTTGCCACTCGCCTCGGTACGGCGCGAATCGATTCGAATCTCGACGGCGCGATGATGCGCGTGCGCCGCGCAGAAAAGCCGACCCTCGCGTGGAAGCTTGTTACCGTGCGCCGCCATGAGCGTTGCTGCCGAAGTCGGGATCACCGTTGCGCGCGAACTGCGGCGCAACCTCCGCGGTGCGAAGGGAATCTCCGCCGCGCTGCTCTATCTGCTCGGAGGCGCCGTCGCACTTCTGCTCTACGTGAACTTGAACTCCGAGTTCGCGACCGAGGTGCCCGAGCCTGCACGCGTCGAAGTGCGACGCCGCGTGTTCGAAGCGATCTACCACGACGCGCCGACGGTCGAATTCCTCGCGCATGCGCCGACGCTACTGTTCTTCCTCTATGGCGCGACGCTGATCTTCCTGCCGCTGCTCTGCATGCTGATCGGCTACGACCAGATCTCGGGCGATCTGCAGTACCGCACCATTCGCTTCGCCACCGGGCGTGCGCGCCGGGAATCGCTGGTGGTCGGACAAGCGCTCGGCGTGTGGGCTTCCACGAGCATCCTCGCGTTCGCACTGCATCTGCTCGCCTGGGTCATCACGATCGCGCGCGGTGATGCCTCCGTCGGCGAGACGCTCGCCTACGGGCTTCGCTTCTGGTTCGCCGGCGTGCTCTTCGCGTCGGGCTACGTCGGTCTCACGATGCTTCTCTCGTCTGCGTCGCGGACACCGATCCTCACGTTGTTGAGCACGCTCGGCGCCGCGACGTCGTGGTGGTTGCTCCGTCACATCGCGCGGTCGGATGCCCTCGACTCCTCGGTCGGCTGGCTCGCCTATCTCGCCCCCGGCGAATGGGAACCGAAGCTTCTGTCGCCCGATGTCGCAAGGTTCGGAATCGGCGCGGCCGTATTGCTCGCCTTCGGCGTCGTCCTCACCGCCGGTGCATGTCTCGTGATGCGGAGCCGTGACGTATGAACGACGTGAACAGCGCCATCGAACTCCGCGATCTCGAGAAGACCTTCGGCTCGGTGCGTGCGGTCGACCGGGTGACCTTCTCGGTACCGCGCGGCAGCGTGTACGGGCTCATCGGTCCGAACGGCGCCGGCAAGACCACCACGTTCTCGATCGTCGCGGGCTACCTTCGCGCGTCGAACGGCAGTGCGCGCGTGCTCGGATGCGAGCCCCACGATGTGCATGCACTCAAGGGCCGTGTCGGCGTGCTTCCGCAAGATGCGCTTCTTCCCGCGAACGAAACGGTGAGCGCGTTTCTTCTCTACCTCGCGCGACTGCAAGGCATCACGAAGGACCGCGCCGAAGCATCGGCTCGCGAAGCACTCACGTCGGTCGGCGGTCTCGAGTGGTGGGATCTCCGCTGCGGCAAGCTCTCGCACGGCATGGCGAAGCGCGTCGGTGTGGCGCAGGCGATCCTCGGCGCGCCCGAACTCGTGCTGCTCGACGAACCGACGGCGGGACTCGATCCCAAGGTGGCGTATCAGCTACGGCAGTTCATCAAGGGGCTGCGTGGCAAGTGCACTGTCGTCGTGTCGAGTCACAATCTCGCCGAGTTGGAAGAGGTCTGCGACGGCGCGGCGATTCTCGATCGCGGCAAACTCATGTCGGCCGGTAGCCTCGCGGCGCTGACCGGGACGAGCGAAGAGTTCCGCGTGACGATCTCGCCGGGACCGTTCGCGCTCGAAGCCGTGCGCGCGATCTCGCTGGTGCGGCGCGCGGAGTTCGACGCGAACACCGGAACGCTGCTCGTGAGCTTCGATCCGAACGCCGGCGACGCGGAGACGGTCATCGCCGCGGTGCTCCGCACTCTTCTCGACCAGGGAGCGCGCATCAACGGGCTCGCCAAGGGCCGCAAGCTCGAGCAGCGCGTGATGGAGCTGACGTGATCGGGCTTGCCACGCGTGCGCGTCACACCTACTGCTGAATCCGACGGCCGATGAAGCGCGCGAGTCTCGAACCCACGGTGCAGCTGTTCGTGTGCACGAACGCACGCGACGCGAACGATCCGTTGAAGAGCGGATGCGGCGCGCACGGGCCCGGCGTGTATCAAGCGGTGAAGCGTGAGGTCGCACGACGCGGACGGGTCGGCGACGTGTGGGTGACTCGAACGCTCTGCCTCGGGCATTGCCCGCGAGAGGGATGCTCGGTCGCGATCGAACCGTCGCGAGAGCAATGGGTCGAAGTCCGCGACGAGGATGTCACGACGCTCGTGGACCGCGCACTCGGACCGGCAAGGACGACACGATGACCGACGATGAACGCAATACCTGGCACACGGCCGAGACGCTGCTCGCGACGATGGCGGATCAGCAGGAAGTGAAAGTGCTCGCGCTCGCGCGGCGATTGCGCCCGGGGCTCACTGCCGAGGACGTTCGCAATCCGCACGACTATGCCGAGCTGCGCGATCACGACTTCAACTACGAAGACGGGATGCTCGCGGGGTTGCAGTACGCGCTCGCGGCCCTGCGCGCGAAGATGCGCGACGCCGAGCGCGCGGGTGAGGCCGAGGCATGAAGAAGCCGCGCAAACCGGTGGAACCGCCGGAACCGAAAGTGACCGACGAACGGCCGTTGAAGCACTCGGCGTTCAAGTCGCTCGAGACGATGAAAGCCTCGCTCGCCGCGGAAGACGCGACGAAGACCGCCAAGGAAAAAGCCGCAGCGGATGCCGCGGCTGCGCAGCGAGCGGCACGCGCGAAGCCGATGTCCGACGCGGCCGGTCCGAAGACCGGTCGCATGACGACGGCAGCGGACGTGTGGCGTCCCGACGTGGCGAAGGATCTCTTTCGCGTGGCGATGTCGGGCGTGATGCCGCTCGCGAGTGGCAAGTCGCACGCGCGCTCGCCGCAGGATGCGCCGCGCGGTCCGCGCGGGAACGATACGGGCGGTGCGATGCGCCGCGCGCGGGCTGAAGGCGCCGAGTCGATTCCCGTTCGATGGAACGAAGATGGAACGTTCAGCGCAGCGCGGTCGGGCCGTGCTTTCGCGCTCGAAGCGCTCGATCGTTTCGCGACGATCGAGCACCGACTGGATCTGCACGGACTCGACGCGGTCGAAGCTGCGTCGCGTGTCGGTGAGTTCGTGCGCACGCGCAAGCTCCGTGGCGCGCGCGTGGTCGCGATCGTGCACGGCGTGGGGAAGCACTCGCCCGACGGCGCGAGCGTCCTGCGCGACGTGGTGGCCAAGACGCTCAGCGAAGCGCCGGTGTGTCGTGAGGTCGATGCGTTTCGCAGCGCGGATACGCGTGATGGCGGGGCCGGCGTGACGATCGTGGCGCTGCGCGCGAAGTAGTCGACGAGGCGGTGATACCGTCGACCGATGGGCCGGCCATTGCGTCGTCTGGCTGCATCGATCGCGGTGGCGATCGTTGCCGTTGCACCGCCCGCGTTCGCGCAGTGGCGATCGGGATGGGAGATGCATCGTGGCGCCGGCGCGCTGCGCTATCCGGTGCCGACCATCGACCACGGCGCACCCGCCGAGTACGCCTTCGCATCGGTTCCGTCACCGAGTGACACGGGCTGGATGCCTGCGCCGAACGACGACTCGATCGAGTATTCGATCCGCAGCACGATCTGCGACGCGCCGTTCGCGTGCTCCGAGGGCGGCGACTTCACGTATTTCCGCGCGACCGTCTGCCAGCCCACGGCGACCCCGTTTCGCTCGCTCGTTCTGGGCATCGGCATCGTCGACGACGGCGCGCGCGTCACCATCGTCAACTCGCGCTTTCCGATGGGCATCACCCCCACGACTGCGTTCGCGACGCTGTTCTCGGGCGCATTCGTGTCGAGCGATCTCGCGCCGCTGCTCGTTGCGGGCGAACGCAACACGGTGCTGCTCACGCACGTCGACGATTGCTGCCAGCAGAGTCTGCTGCAGGGCGTGACCCTTCGCGCTGACGGTGTCTCGCTTCCGATCGGCGTCGTCTCCGAGTCGTGCAACGGAATCGACGACGACTGCAACGGCACGATCGACGACGGCCTCGGCGAGGTCACCTGCGGCGTGGGCAATTGCGAACGCACGATGCAGCGGTGCAGGGGCGGACGGTTCGCCGAGTGCACGCCCGGCGAGCCGATGCTCGAGGTGTGCGACAGCTTCGACAACGATTGCGACGGTGCGATCGACGAAGGGCTCGGCATGACCGAATGCGGCACCGGCGCGTGTCACAACGTGGTGCCGAATTGCGCGCGCGGATTTCCGGTCGCGTGCACGCCGGGACCGCCGCGCGTGGAAGCCTGCAACGGCATCGACGACGACTGCGACGGGGTCATCGACGACGATTGTCGCGACATCGGCCCGGAGCCCGTCCTCGATGCTGCGACCGACGTGGCGGATGCGATCGATGCGACGTGCGCGGACGGCGCGCGTTGTGACCCGCGCTCGCTGCTCCTCGAGGGGCGCGCCGGGCCGCTCGGGTGCGCATGCGGCATCGCAAAGAACGCGACGGCCGGGCATGCCGCGATCGGCTGGTTCGCGCTGTCGATATGGCTGGCGGTGCGTCGTCGGCGACGCGAGCACTGAGACCCGGCGATATTCTGTTTCGCCGCGCGTTTTCACCCTTCTTCACAGTGGCGCGCGGGAAACCTTCACAAGCGCGATCCAGCTTCTCTCTCACGCGCATCGCGCGGAGAGCGAGGAAGCAGTCATGATCGGATTCGTCATCGGCACAGTGGCATTGGTGGGTTTGATTCGGGTGATCGCGCGCGGACGCGCGTGGCGTGGACGACGCGCGGGATTCGAGCGCGGGGTGCGAGGTCCGTTGCGCGCATTGTTCGCGCGGCTCGACACCACACCCGGGCAAGAGCGAGTGATCGCCGACGCGATCGCGGAGGCGCGCGGCTCGCTGCGTGATTCGCGCGGTGAGTTGAAGGCATCGCGCAATGATCTCGTCGCCGCGTTGCGCGCCGACCACTTCGATCCGTTGCTCCTCGAAGGGACGTTCTCGCGTCACGACGAGCGGCTGACCGCGATGCGCGCGGCGATGGTCGGTGCACTCGCGCGCGTCCACGAAGCGCTCGACCCCGCGCAGCGCGAGCGACTCGCGGGGCTCGTGCGCAATGGCTTCGCGCCGCTCCCCGTAGCACCGCGCGAGATGGCTCCGGCGGAAGCTGCGATCGCGGTGTGAGTACGGACGCGCTCCCGCGCTTTCGTGCGGGAGCGCGCTCGACACGATCGGAGGAAGCCTACTCGTTTCGTCGCGATCTCAGCCGAACAGGTTGACCGTCTCGGCCACGATCGGGAACTCGCGCACGACCGGCACCGCATCGACACCCGCGAGGCGCCGGAGCGCGAGATGGATCTGCTTGGGATTGAGCTTCACCGTGTTCGCGCCGTCGACCGGCGTGAGTGAAGCGATGTCGAGTCCGCGCGCGCGGAATGCCTGCGCTGCATTGCCTTCGGTCGTCGCCCCCACCACGCGTCCGCCGCTGATGCCCGCGCCCATCGCGAGCATGCTGGTGACCGACCAGTGGTCCTTGCCGTTGCCGTCGTTGTAATTCGGCGTGCGGCCGAAGTCCGAGCCGACAACGAGCGTGACCTTGTCGCGAAGGTTCAGCGCGTCGACGCGGTCCATCAGCTTGTCGATGCCGTACAGCAGCTGGCCCAATGCGTTGCCCTGATTGCGATTGTGATCGCTGTGCGTGTCGAACCCGCCGACGTTGAGATTCACCGCCGCCGTGATGCCGGCTTGATACGCCGCGAGCGCGATCATCCCCTGGTAGAGAATCGGCGTGTTGCGGGCTGCGTCGAGTTCGCTGCGCATCGGTAGCGATGCAACGAGGCGCTCGAGGAGATTCGATCCGCCGCGCGTCGACTGCAGCTGCTGCATCGTCTGCTGGAAGATCGGCAGGGTCTGCCGCTGCGAGAGGGCCGCGAGACGATCGTGCTGGTAGCGCTGGATGCGCGTCCACGTCGCGTCGGAGTGGTAGTGCGAGTCGGCGTTGTTCGGATCCGGGCGGTTCGGGAACGCGATGCGATTGATCGTGTCGATGTTGTTCAGGCGCGTGAGCGGCGCGATGCCCGCGGTGTACTCGTAGCCACCGTTCGAGAGGAACGCGAGCGGCTTGCCCGGCGCGAGTGCGGCCGCCACGATCGCGGCGAGCGGCGGATAGCCGTCTTCCAGATGCCCCGTCCACGTGAAGCGCGTTCCCGTGTCGTGGTTGTTGGTGTTCATGTCCACGCCGTTCATGACCAGCAGCCGGTCCTGGAACTTCGTGAAGAACTGCTGGTTCGAATAGGCGTTGCCGTCGACCGTGTAGTTCACCGGCGCGACCTTGAACGGTCCGACGGTCTGGATCGCGTCCGTGGTGAACGCACCCGTGTTCACGTCGCCGCCCTTCGGATCGCACACCATCGTCGGATCCCATCCGCCCGATGCGTTGACGAAGATGAAGAACCGCCCCGTGTACGGCTCGAGCGCCGGATCGGGGGGCATCGTCTGCGCGAACAGACGGCGATGCACGAGCGGAGAGATCCCCGCGGTAAGTCCTGCCAGAACGCTGAGACCCAGGAAGTGTCGTCGGTCCATGATCACGCCTCGTTGCTGTCGTCGAAGTCGGTCTTGCCGTGAAGCACTGCGTCCGTCGTCACTGGTAGATGAACCGGTAGTCCGAGAAGAGATACGTGAGCACCGCCATCCACGCGCGGATGGTTCCGTTGCGATCGGTGTTGATCTGGTCGGCGTCCGGAATGGCCGCGCCGGTGACCAGATTCACGCGCGCCTGGCACTCGTACTCGAAGTCCGCGTCGGGCATCGTCATGCCGGCCGGCGGGGTCATCACTTCGTGCCACGTGTCGAGGAAGAGCGCGTAGGTGCGGTCGACCTCGGGATCGTTCGGCTGCAGCGTTTCGCCGAGGATGAGCCGATGGAGCGCGACGATGTTCGCGCGGATCGCCGTTACGCTCGCGGGCACAGCGTTGCCGGCGGACTCGGGGATGGTGTTCAGTTCGACCTGGCGGAAGAACCGGCGTTCGGCAGTCGGGTGCGTGAAGTCGAACGCCGTGCCGCGGCATGCGATACCGGTGGCCATGCGCTGCGCGATGTTGACGATCACGCCGCTCGGGTCGCTCGGGCGACGGATGATCGTGTCGGAGTTGATCCCGCCGTAGGGATAGTAGAAGTCACGCGCGAGCCAGGTGCCCGAGTCGTCGGGATGCGCCCGGTCGCGAGCCCAGTCGAAGCCCGCGATCGCGCGGACGCGGCGATCGAGAATCTCGGGGGTGAGCATGCGGCTCGACCCGAGACCGGCATGGCGTGCGGCCTGCGTGGCGGCCTGTTCCGCAGTGGCGTTGGCCGGGAGCGGAATGTTGATGGCGCGGTAGAGCGGTGACTTCACCAACTCGAGCACCACGTACTTGAAGTTCAGGTTCTCGGCCGAGAAGCGCTGGGCCGCCGCGCGGAAGACGCGATCCTGTTCGATCCACGCCGCCGATTGCGCGGCATACGTATCGGCATTGGTGGTGTCGGTCGGGTACGTGAGCGGCTGTCGCCCCGTGAGCGTGGTGTAGACGAAGCGAACGACCGACGCTGCGAATCGCTGATCCTGCGCGATGCGCGGCGCGAGCCATTGCAGCGAGCGCGAGTACTCGGCGCCCGGCATGTCCTCGCCTGCGTAGCCCGGCGGGACCATGTCCGTGTGCCACGGATCGTGCGGATCGAATCGCCATTGGCTGCCGGTGCGGTTGTCGTAGAAGCCGCGGAAGGCACCCGCAATCGGGTCGTTGATGCTGTGGCAGGTGACGCAGGGGCCGTAGTTCATCGTCGGCGTCATCACCAACGCTTCGCTGGCGGTTGCGTCGATGGGTCGCTCGCCGACCTTCAAGATGTCTGTCGCGAGAAAGAACGACTGCACCATGCGCGCGCGGTGGCGGTTGCGATTGGTCGGCGTCGTCGGATAGCGATTCAAGAACGCCGCGGTGCTGAGCACGCCGGCGTGCGGGAAGTCCACCGGCTCCGTGGTCGTGTCGTCGACGCGGCGGTCGTAATGGATCCGCGCTTCGAAGAGACTGTTCGCGTCGCCGTAGACATTCCCGCCCGGCACCTGGCTGTCGAGTCCGTACACGTGGGCCGACTGCGGATTCGCCATCACGTAATTCGCGGTGAGAATTTCGGTGAAAGGACGATTGGTGCGAATGACGTGGTCGATGAGATTGATCGGCTCGCGTGCGACGGCGTTGTTCGCCTGCAGCGCGAAATCGCGAACGGGCGCGCACATCGGATTGTCGCGATCCATGCCGCAGCAATCGAGCCCGCCGCTGCTGCCGCCGTTGTACGCCCCGCGATTCGGGAAGTCGTTCGACGAGATCATGTTGAGCGCGCGCTGATCACAGCCGTCGCCCGAGACGTATCGGTCGGTGAGAAGCAGGTCGTTCCACGCGGTGCGCATCCGCTGGTAGAACGCTTCGTCGTTGAGATACGCCTCGCTGCCGTTGACCTGTGCGGTGTTCGAAAGCATCACCGCATCGAAACCGGCTTCGTCATGCGCCTGCGCGAGTTCCGCATCGGTCGGAAGGCGCCCGAGAAGATCGAGCGAGACGCGTCGCAACGTGCCGCTCCAGTCGAGCGTCTGCACACCCGAGGGCGTCGCGACCGATCCATAATCGGGGCATGAATCGGAATTGGTTCCCGCATTCAATCGCGACAACAATCCGTTGATCGCGTTGTACTCGGCGCTGCCCGGCGCGAAGATCGTCCCGCCGCCATGGGTCGTGAGTCCCATCGGTTTCGCGAGGATGTAACTGGTTCCGTTGTACGAGACCGCCGCCATGTCCCGGATGTTGCGGAGGTTCGTCTCGACGAAATCCGGGTAGCTCGCGGGGAGCAGTTCGAAGCGCGCGCCCGCGAGGCGCGCGGTGCCCCCCGGCGAGTGGCAGTTCACGCACGTTCGTCCCATCACCGGTCCCCACACCTCGTTGAGGAAGTAGGTGCGAGTCGATTGGCAACTGGTGCCGGGTTCGCCGACGGTACCGTTGAAGCAACCCGATACAAGCGTCGTCAGTGCGACGCAGACGGTTGCGAACAGTCCCAGGGCCGAGGTTCCACGTCGCGGCGTTCCCATCGCTGCTCCTTGTGAGGCGGGGTGTCGTCTGAGGGCCCGGGAACGGTATCAACCCGGCAAGAGCGGCCGCAAGCATCGATCGATGGTTCGATCGAGCATGGTGCCCACACAGACGTTCACAGGGTGCGACGTGCGCCAGATGGGATTGGATCGCTCTTCGCGCAGGCGCGTCGCGACGCGCCACCACAACGCGAC
>CBIHQZ010000107.1:0-10974 GCA_966212315.1 uncultured Myxococcales bacterium | reverse complement strand
CTGCCTCGCAGGCGCAGTGCTCGCGCTCGAGAACGCCTCCGCGCTCTCGGCGCGCTGGGGAGCGCCCGTGCGGATGACCGTGTATCTCGCCGATGGCGCCTCCGCCGAGCAGATCGAAACGCTACGCGCGACGCTGGCCGAACTCTCTGAAGTGTCGGAAGCACGCTACGTCTCGCCGGGTGACGCGCGAACGGCGCTCGTGCGCGGCGAAGACCACGGGCTCGCCAACGCGCCGGTCGAGTTGTTTCCCGCGACGATCGAACTGCGTCTCGCGGCCACCGCGTTGCGTGCCGATCGCATCCAGTCACTCGCCGATCGCGTTCATCGCCTTCCGATGGTGAGCGACGTCGAGACCTACCGCGGGCTCACCGATCAGCTACACGGTTTGTTCTCGTCCGGGCGGTGGGCGGTGCTCGCGATCGCATTGGTGGTGCTCCTCAGCGCGACCGCCGTGGTGAGCAACACCGTTCGCCTTTCGCTCCACGTTCGCATGCGCGAGGTCGAAGTACTGCGCATGGTCGGCGCGTCGCCGCGCTACGTGAAAGCACCGTTTCTCGTCGAAGGCGCAATGCTCGGTGGCGGCGGCGCCATTCTCGCGGTGCTCTCGCTCGGACTCGCGTTCTTCTGGCTGCGCGGGCGCCTCGATCACACTCTCACGTCGCTGGTCGGCATGCGCCCGCTGTTCCTGTCATGGAGTTTCGTCGCGGTGTTCATCGTCGGCGGCGGACTGCTCGGCGCGACCGGCAGCGCGCTTGCGATGCGGCGCTGGCTGCGCGTGTGAACGCCATGACGAAGCATCCTCGTTCGCTTTCGTTCCGTCGTGGCGTCCTCGCGCTTGTCGCGGTGTCGTCGGTGCTCGTGTCGGCCGGACGATCGCGCGCGCAGGAAGCCCCGGCAGAGTTCGCGCCCGGCAACACCGACGTCGCGACGGTCGAGCGTGATCTCGCCGCGACGAGTACCGACATCGAGCGACTCACCCACGAATCAGCCGAAATCGACGCTGAATCGCAGGGACTCGCGCCGCGCCGCGATGCGTTGGTGCAACGCGCTCGCGCCGAAGTGCGGATGCTCTATCACTTCACGCAAGAGCAAGCGATGGCCCTCCAGGGCGGGCCCGAAGCAATGCTCGATCACGCCGCGCGCAGCGATCACATGCGCCGCACGCTGGGCAATACCTTGCGCGAACTCGATCGCGTCTCGCAGCGCACGCAGACGATCGTTGCCGACCGCGCCCGCGTCGATTCGTTGCTCGGCGACGCTCGCACGCGACACGCCACGCTCGAGCGTCAGCGATCACAGCTCGAAGCACTCGGCGGAATGCGTCTCGCCGTCACGAACGCCGGCCTCGCGGGCGATCCCATCGGCAACGGCATCACCGCGGTCGAGCCGTCGCAGTCGGTCACGTTGTACGGCGGTGCGGTCGCCGCGACCTCGCCCGACAGTGCCACGTTCGCCGAGAGCGCGGGCCACATGCTCTTTCCGGTCGCCGGGCGAGCAGAGATCCGGCGAGCGCGACGCGAGGGTGCCGAAGGGCCCGGCGTCGAAGTGATGGTTCCGCAGGGAACGCCGGTGCGTGCGGTGTATGCGGGTCGCGTGGCATTCGCGGATCGATACGGCGCGTACGGACGCATCGTGATTCTCGAGCACGGCGAGCACTACTACACGGTGAGCGCGAATCTCGGCGCCATGAGTGTCCGCGTCGGCGAGGAGGTCGCCGCGGGCACCGTACTCGGCACCGTCGGCGACGATGGACGCGGGCCGATGCTGTATTTCGAAGTCCGTCGCGGCAGTGAAACCGTCGATCCCGGCCCGTTCCTCGGGCTCTGAGCCGCGTCACAACCCACCTCGGCACTTGTCGACAAGTCGTCGACCCGCGAGCGCGCATGCTAGCTTTCGCGCGTGGCTTCGAGCGACCCCCGCCGAAAGCGATCGGCCACCGTCCCTCCGGCCGGCCTGAGCGTCGAGCAGCTGGCGGCGGTGCTTCGTTCCGCGAGCGACGCGATCGTCGTGCAGCGCCCTGACGAATCGATCGTGTTCGCGAACGCTGCCGCTGCGGCGTACACCGAGCATGAATCCGGCGAGCAACTCGAAGGGCTGTCGTTCGAGGAGTTCATCGCGGGCTTCGAAACCTGCGACGAAGCGGGCGGGCCGTGGGACGCAGCGAAGTGGCCCGCGCGGCGAGTCATCGCGGGTGAGCGCGAGGCGTACGCGACGATCTGTCTGCGCTCGCGCCACGATGGAAACGAGCACTGGGCGAACGTCTCGTCGACGGCGATGGCCGATCAGCGCGGCGCGGTGGAGTTCGTGGTGACCGTGTTCCGCGATGTGACGTCCGAGAAGCGCGCGCTCTCGGAACTGCGTGCTGCGCAGCAGACGGTTGCGCACAAGGCCGAGGAGCTGGCCGCGGCGGTGCGCATTCGCGACGAGTTTCTCTCGATCGCTTCGCACGAGTTGAAGACGCCGCTTACATCGCTTCAGCTGAACATCGATCTGCTCGTGCGTTCGGTGCAGACCGGTGATCAGCTCGGCGATGAAAAAGTCTCTCAGCTGATGGATGCGGCGCAGCGGCAGCATCGTCGTCTGGCGCGTCTGGTGAACGAGTTGCTGGACGTGTCGCGAATCGCGTCCGGCAGGCTCCGTCTCGAGCCGGAGCGATTCGATCTCGTCGGACTCACGCTCGATGTCTGCACTCGCTTCCAGTCCGAGGTCGACGCGCTGGGTGCAAAGCTTCGCGTGTCGCGTGAAGGCGAAGTCGTCGGGCTCTGGGATCGCCTGCGCATGGAGCAGGTCGTCACGCACCTCGTGTCGAACGCCGTGCGCTACGGGCGGCGCGGACCGATCGACGTCGTGGTCGAATGCGACGCGGACCGCGCGCGTGTGATCGTGCGTGATCAGGGCATCGGCATCGCGCCCGATGCGTGCGAGCGAATCTTCGGTCGGTTCGAGCGCGCCGCGTCGGCGCGAAACTACGGCGGGCTCGGGCTCGGGCTGTACATCGTGCGGCAGATCGTCGAAGCGCACGGCGGAACGATCGCGGTGGCGAGCCGCCCGGGCGAGGGCTCGACGTTCACCGTCGAACTCCCGCTCGATAGCCGTCCTTCGATCGTGCCTTTCACATCGGGGTGATCAACGTCTGCAGACCGTACGTTCCTTCGTAGCCGGTCGAGAGTCCGTCGATGAAGAACAGGTAGTCGCCCGGGGGAAGCACGCCATCGAGCGTGGTGTGCGTGCCGAGATTGCAGTTGTCGCCCGTGCCCATCGTCGCAGCGCCGGGGCAGCCCGGGCCGAGCGCGATCCACGCGACGTGGAAGAAGCTCGTGTCGGTCACGAGCGTGACGCGCGATCGCGTGTCGAGATGGAACGCGAACACCGCGTCCTTGCCATGGGTCGCGCCCGCGCATGTGCTCGAGTAGTTGTCGTTGAGCATCGCGGTGCTGCCCGTGAAATACCCGCGCCCGCTCGGAATCGTCGTGGCCGACGAGCACACGTCGTTCATGCTCGCGGGGGTCACGTCGATCGGCGGGAACGTCGTGAGCGAGACCTGATAGTCGGTGTCGCGCGAAGGCTTCACGACCGCGTAGTACGTACCTGGATCGAGGCCGAGCGCGAAGGTGCGCGGTGAGTTGCCGGTGTTGCAGACGCGCTGCATCGCCGACGTCGGCGGGCACACGTCGCCGATCGCTACGCCGAAGTACGCGTAGCCGCCGGCGGACGCATCGATGAGCACGTCGCGACGCTGCGTGAGCGTGAATTGGAACACGCTGTCGCGTCCCGACGTCGCGCAACTCAGTCGGTAGTCGCCCTCCATCGTTCCCGACGGAATGTTCACCGGCGTTCCTTCGACGAGGGTCAGCGGGCTCGCGCACGTGTCACCCATCGCGGGTGGCGTGGGCGCGGCGAATGTGGCCTGCAGCGTGTAGAACACCGGATCGTACGACTCGACGAACAGGTAGTACGTACCGGCGGCGAGCTGGTGTGCGGTGAACGTGAGTGTCGACCCCGAGTCGCATCGGAGCACGTCGGGGGTGCGCATGCAGTTCGTTGCGAGCGACAAGCTGAGATAGTCGCTTCGCGCGCCGGCGAGTTGGATCGTCACGTTCATCGGCGCATCGAGCGTGAAGACGTACACGTGATCGCGCCCGGTTCCGCCGCACAAAGTCGACACGTCGTCGGTCGCGCCGATGAGATCGCTGCGAATGGTCGCGCCGCTGGTCGGGATCACTTGCGCCGACGCGCATGCGTCATTGGTCGGCTGTGGCGTCGGATCCGTCAGGCGCACGGTGAGATCGACCGGATCGGTCCCTGACGAACCGACGAGGAGGAAGTAGTCACCCGCCGGCAGACTGTGCCGTCGAATGCGCGACGGAAAGCCATAGTCGCACTCGAGCGTGTCGGTCGTGGTGGTGCTGCCGCACTGCGATTGCAGCGCGATACCGACCACGCTGGTCTCGGCGTCGGCCGTGATGTCGACGTCGTGCGGCGTATCGAGATGCAGACGCGTCACGAGGTCGTGCGCGATGCCGCCCGCGCATCGAAGCGTGTAGTCCGACTGCGCGGCCGCCATGTCGAGCGCGAACACGCCGCCCGCGGATACATCCAGCGGGTCGTCGCAGCGGTCGTGCGGCGCGCGCATGCAACCGCCCCTTTCCGCGTCGTCGACCGTTCCGTTGCAGTTGTTGTCGATCATGTCGGCGCAGATCTCGGGCACGACCGAGTTCACGCGCGGATCGGAATCGTTGCAGTCGTGGCCGCGCCAGCACGGCGTGGGCATGCCCGAATCGGGCTCGGGGACCCCCGCGTCGCCGCACTCGACAGCGTGGCAATGATCGTCGGGGTCGCCGTCCCCGTCGCGATCGAGCGGTACGTGCGTGCAAGTGCGGGTCGCTTCCACGCAGCGATCCTGCGTGCACACGACGTTGTCGTCGCAGCTGATGGACTCGCCACGAATGCAGCCGCGGCGCGTGTCGCATACTTCGGGGCCGTCACAGAAGACACCGTTGTCGCACATGCCCGAGTTCGGAACGTTCACGCAGCGGCTGTCGGGCCCGCAGCGATCGTCCGTGCACGGGATCGAGTCGTCGCACTGCGCGTTGGTCGTGCACACGCGACCGAGTGGCGGCACATCGACGGCGGCTTCGTACACGAACGTGTCGGCGCGATCGATGGTCGCGTCACCGTCCGTGGTGTCGAACCCGTTGGTGGTGGGACCGCATGCGAGTCCGAGCAAAGCGAGCACCGCGGCCAGTGACACCGGCGTGCGGAGAGAGCGGGGAAGCATGGAACCTCCGAGGGCAGTATAGGCGGATCGTGCAGCCCCACGCACGCCACGAACAGTGCGTCGCGACACGCTGCGCAATCACGACTGCTTGCCCCGGTGCCGTCGGCCCGGGTATGCCTCGACGCCATGCTGAATCGACGGGCCAAGATCGTGTGCACCATTGGGCCTTCATCGAGCAGCAGCGAGCAACTCGATGCTCTGATCGCCGCAGGCATGGACGTCGCGCGTCTGAATTTCTCGCACGGCACCCATGAAGATCACCTCGCGGTCATCCAGCGCATTCGCGAGGTGGGCGAGAGGCGGCGCAAAGCCATCGCGATTCTGGGTGACCTCTGCGGGCCGAAGATTCGACTGGGCAAGCTCGGCACCCCGTCGCGCATCATCGAGGCCGGGAGCGAAGTGGTGATGTTCTCGGGCACCGAGACCACCGACGAACGCCTGCCGGTGCGGTACGCCACGCTCGCGACCGACGTGCGGGCCGGCGACACGATCCATCTCGACGATGCGCGCATCCGACTTCGCATCACCGACATCCGTGGCGAGGAAGTCCGCTGCATCGTCGAAGAGGCCGGACAGATTCGCAACAACGTCGGCGTGCATCTTCCGAGCGGGCATCTGCAGATCGAAACGCTCACCGCGAAGGACAAGCAGGACCTGATGTTCTGCCTGACGACGGGGGTCGACTACATCGCGATCTCGTTCGTGCGCGGTCCCGAGGACGTGAAGCTCGTTCGCGAAATCTGCGAGGCGTGGGGCGAGCCGCTCCCGATCGTTTCGAAGATCGAGACGCCACAAGCCATCGATGCGCTCGACGAGATCGTGAAGATCAGCGACGCTGTGATGGTCGCGCGCGGAGATCTCGGCGTGGAGTTTCCGCCCGAGAACGTGCCGGTACTGCAGCGCCAGGTGATCAATACGGCGAAGTACTATCGCCGACCGGTCATCGTCGCGACCGAGATGCTCCACTCGATGGTGAAGTCGACGCGACCGACGCGCGCGGAAGCGTCCGACGTGGCGACCGCGATCTTCGACGGCGCCGATGCCACGATGCTGTCGCAGGAAACCGCAGCCGGTGACCACCCCGCGCTCGCGGTCTCGATGATGGCGCGAATCGTGACCGCGGCCGAGCACTCACCGTTCTATCAACTCAGCGCGCCCGAACCACCGATGCCGCCGTCGCCGATCAACGAAGCGATCGCGCGAATGGCCGTGACGTCGGCGCACGATGTCGGCGCGCGACTGATCGCCGTGTTCACGCAGGGCGGCGAGAGCGTTCGACTCATTTCCACAGAGCGTCCTGCGGTACCGGTGATCGCGTTCTCTCCGCACGAGGGCATTCGTCGCCGTCTCGGTCTGTACTGGGGAACCACCGCACGCGTTATGCTGCCCGTCCGCGACACCGACGAAATGGTCGATCTGGTGCAGCAGCATCTGACCGCTGCGGGGCTCGTCTCGCCAGGCGACAAGATCGTGCTCGTGTTCGGTGCGCCTGTTTCCGTGAGTGGTCGAACCAACAGCGTTCGAATCCACCAGGTGTCGTCGTAGACGCTACTGCTGCGCTCGAATACCCTCAGCGCCGTGAACGCGGAGTGGACCGAGGACCGCACGGTCGCCTGGCTGGCGCGCGTGTTCGAAGCCAGTACGAGCGGGCCGTCGCTCTTCGATCGAGGCGTGTTCTTCCGGCTCGGTGAGGTCGCGCGCGAAGGGGTCGACCACGATCGAATCGTGGTGGTGACCTACGACGCAGCGGTGCGTGACCTTCGCGTCGCCGCGCACGCGGGGCGTGAAGGCCCGGTCGAAGAAACGGATCGAGCCGCGCGGCTCTTCGCATCGAGTCCCAACGTCGACGCGCCGGAATTTTCACACACGCGTTGCATCGATCACAGCGACCAGGCACCGCCGCGCCTGCGCGAATTCATGGCGAACGAATCACTGGGCAGCTGCGTGCTCGTGCCGCTGTCGGTGTCGAGCCCGGCGCTGCGCGCATGGATGCTCCTCGGGTGGCACGAACCGTCACGTGCGACGCCGTCGCTTTCGCCACGTCTCGATGGGCTTGCGCGCGTGATGGGGGCGTTGCTGCCGACGGCACACGATCAGTCGCGCGGGTCGCGATTGTCGTCGATGCTCGATCGCCTCCCGCACGCGGTCTTCGCACTGGGCGCCGCCGACACGATTCTCGAAGCGAACCGCACCGCGCAGCAGTTGTTCGCCGCGAACGACGAGAACCTCCGCGGTCGCAACTTCGACGCGCTCCTCAATCCCGCCAGCCAGGCGATGTACCGCGCGATCCTCGTCGACGGCGCTCCCGTCGGCACGCACGTTCTCGAAGTGCTGACCCGCGAAGGGCCGATGCTCGTCGATGCGGTGATCTCCGCGGTCTCGGACGATTCGACGGTCGTGCGGCAGGTGTATCTCCAGGACGCTCGGCGTCGCATTGCCGACGAAGCCGAACTCGAGAGCCGCGCCGAGGCGCTCGCGTTCCTACGCGAACTCGCGGAGAAGGTGGCGGGCGAACTCAACGTCGGCAGCGCGTTCGATCGCGTAGCGCAATTGATCACCGCGCGACTCCCGGTGCGCTCCGTTGCGATCGCGCGTTGCGATGGTGCGCAGCAAAAGCTCTCGCTCGTGGCCTCGCGCGGATTCTCGAACGCTGCGCTGAACGCGCTGCGTGCCACCGTCGCGAGTGCCGTCCGGGAACCGCCGGCGGATGGCGCAGGGGAGATTCCTCCCGCGGTGCAAGAAGCGATCGGGGCGGATCGACCGTCGATGCTGGTGCCTCTCCGCCATGCCGATCAACTCGTCGGCGTCGCGCTCTTCTCGGGCGGTTCGCGTCTCTCGAACCACACGCGCGAGTTGCTCCTCGCGGCCTCTCGCACCATCGCGGTCGCACTGCACGCATCCATCGAGTTCGGTGAAGTCGCGCGGCTAGCGGCCGAGCGGCGTCAGTTGCTCGATTCGATCCCGACGCTGGTGTTCCGACTCGATGCGAATACCGGCGCGACGCTCTATGCCAATGCGGCCATCGAAACGTCGCTCGGACGGACGGTCGCTGCGTCGCTCGGGTTGCCTGGGATCGAAGGGATGCTCGCCGACGCGCAAGAGCGACTCGACATGATCGAGACGCGCGAGGCCGTGATGAGCGGCGCCGAGTCGTGCTGGATCGATCGCCGGTTCCTCGATCGCGACGGCAGACAGCGGATCCTTCGGATGCGGTTGTATCCGGTCGATGCTGTCACCGCCGAAAACGAGGCGGACGTGTCGATCGAAGGAATCGCGCAGGACGTCACCGACGAGATCGAGTCGCGCAAACAACTCATCCAGGCCGATCGTCTGGCGTCGCTGGGCATGCTCGCCGCGGGTGTGGCCCACGAGATCAACAATCCCACCGCGTTCATTTCGCTCGGTGTGCAGCAGCTCGCGCGCCTCGTCGCGCAGATGCCCGAAGAGAGCGAATCGATCGGGACGGCACGGAAGCGCATGGGCGACGTGCTCACCGAACTCGCCGACGGCGTGCAGCGGATCGTGCAGATCGTGGGCGAGCTGAAGCTCTTCGCACGCATTCCCGAGAGCGCGTTCTCGACGCCCGTCGACGTGAACCGGCTCATCACGTCGGCCGTCACGCTGGCGCGATCCGAGCTGCGCAATCGCGCGCGCGTCGAAGTCGATCTCGGTGATCTGCCGCCGCTCCCCGGTGATCACGCCCGCCTCGGACAGGTGTTCGTGAACCTGCTGATCAACGCGGCTCAGGCGATCCCCCCCGGCGACGAAGAGCGCAATCGCATCCTCGTGCGCACGCGCGCATTCAACGGTTACGTGCAGGTCGACGTCAGCGACACGGGCGTCGGCATTCCGCGCGAGAATCTCAATCGCATCTTCGATCCGTTCTTCACCACCAAGGCGCCGGGCGAGGGCACAGGGCTCGGGCTCGCGATCTCGTTCGATCTCGTGAAGCGCGCCGGTGGAACGATCGAAGTCGAAAGCGAAGTCGGGCGCGGTACCGCGTTCAGCGTGAAACTTCCGGTCCGGCAATTCGTTCCGCCGCGGGGAAGCCGGCCGCAGATCGCGACTGCACCGCTCGGTGGTCGCGTCCTCGTCGTCGAAGACGAGCAGCATCTCGGCGTCGCCGTCGCGCGTGCCCTCGCGTCGCGCTACATGGTGGAACTCGCGCCCGATGCAGCCACGGCGCTCGAGCGAATCGAAGCGGGCCGCGGTTGCGAATACGACGCGGTGCTCTGCGATCTGCGGATGCCCGGCATGGATGGTCGCGCGCTGTTCGATGCGGTCTGCACGCGCTGGCCCGAGCAGGCGCGTCGATTCATCTTCCTGACGGGGGCCGGCTTCGGGAGCGAATACGAGCCGTTCATCCGCACGACCGATCGGCCCGTCGTCGAGAAGCCGTTCGACATGGACGAACTCGAAGAGATCGTCGCCAACGTCGTCGCGTCAGGTTCGCAGCCTCCGTCCGCACCCGCCGGGGTGTAGCCCGAAGATCCACCGCGCATGACGCGCCCGAGTCCGACGGACATCGCGAACTGCTACGCTGAGCGCGCCGCATGATGCATCCCGCCCCCGTCGAAGCGCTTCCAGCCCCTGCACAGAAAGCGCTCGCGGGGCCGCCACCGCTGCGCATGATGGTCGCGCGTGGCATGGCGCCGTTGCCTCCGCCCTCGCTCGTCTCGGCGCTGTACGCGCTGGCTTACGACGTCGATGACAAGCTCGCCACCGCAGCGCGCGCATCGATCGAGAAGCTCCCGCCCGCCGTGCTCGACGGAGCGCTCGCGTCCGCCGAAGTTCCCTCTGCGGTGCTCGACGATCTCGCGCATCGGCTCCGCACGCGCGCGGGCCTTCTCGAACGCATCGTGCAGCACCCCGCGGTGCTCCCCGAGACCGTTCAGTCGATCGCAGCGCACGCGGACGAGGCGTTGTGCGAACTCATCGCGACCAACGAACAACGCTTGCTCGAATCGCCCGCGATCATCGAGACGCTGTACATGAACCGCGCGCTCCGCATGTCGACCGCGGATCGCATCGTCGAACTCGCCGCGCGCAACGGGGTCGTGCTGCAGATCCCGGGGTTCGCCGACATCGTCGCGTCTCTGCAGGATCAGCTGATCCCGGAGCCCGGAGAGACGACGCCGGCCGACGAGATGTTTCGCGATGCCATCATCGAAGCCGAGCGACTCGAAGAAGGTCCGGACGAAGACATCGTCGAGCGCAACGAAGAGGGTGACGAGGCGCTCAAGGACAAGTTCAAGGTCGTCGAGAAAAACGTCGCCGGGATGTCGACTTCGGAAAAGATCCGCCTCGCGCTCATCGGTACGGCGTCGCAACGCATGCTCCTCGTACGCAGCGCGAATCGCGTGGTGGCGATGGCCGCGCTGCAATCGCCGAAGATGCAGGAGGGCGAGGCGGCCAGCATCGCGGCGAGTCGCCAGGTCGGTGAAGACATTCTTCGCTTCGTCGCCAACAAGCGGGAGTGGATCCGTCTGCACAAGATCAAGATGAACCTGTGCTTCAACCCGAAGACACCGGTGGGCGCTTCGCTCAAGCTCGTCGTGCATCTTCGCGACGGCGAGCTTCGCACCCTCGCCGCCACCACCTGGGGCGAGTACAAGAAGTACTTCGAGAAGGACGCCGCTCGGGCGCGGCGCTTCCAGGTCGTGAAGGTCGAGGAGCCCAGCGAAACGCTGGCCGCC
>CBIHQZ010000106.1:0-11168 GCA_966212315.1 uncultured Myxococcales bacterium | reverse complement strand
CCGAGCAGGCGCGCGGCCGCGTCGTCGATGCGCGCACCGATCTCTACGCGATGGGCGTGGTGATGTACGAAGCGCTGACCGGGCGGCCGCCCTTCGCGGCGGAGAACTACAACGCGATCCTCTTCGCGATTCTCGAGGACACTCCCGTCGCGCTCGCATCGATCCGCCCCGATCTCGATCCTGCGCTCGTCGCAGTGATCGAACGCGCGATGGCGCGCAAGCCCGAGGACCGATTCGCGGATGCCGAGTCGATGCGAAGTGCCTTGCTGCCGTGGGCGGCGGTATCGCTCGGTCAACCCGCGATCGCCAACGCTTCGCCCGACACACTGCGCGAATTCGTGTCGGCGCCGACGATGGCGACACCGAGTCCTCTCGCGCCCGCGACGACCAACGCGGGAGGCGCAGTCATCGCCACGGCGGCCCCGTCGAGCCCCGCGCCGATGCCGTCGAACGTGCCCGCTCTCACCGCCACGCCCGCACCCATCGTCGTCGTGCAATCGGCCGCGGCCGAGACGAAGTCTTTCCGTGTCACCCGCAAGCAACTGGGACTCGCGATCGGTTTGCTCTTCGCGGGTTCCGCAATCGTGCGTTCGCAGTTCCGCCGCGCCGAGCGCAACAACGAACGCGCGCGCGACGAACGCATCGCCGAGATCGAAGCACGAATCCGCGCCGCCGAGCGCCAGAACCCGGCGGTCGCGACGAGCAGCACGGAGCGTCAGATGCCGACGCCGCCGACGCGCGAGACACCGCCCGATCCGCCCGCGCAACAGCCCGCGCGCGGCCCCGATCCGCGCCAGTCGACGGCGAGTATCGTCCCTGCCCTCGCGCCGATCGTCGACGTTCGCACCGCGGCTCCGAGTGCGTCCCACGTCGCGCGAACCGCACGCATCACCGGCGGCGCGCACAACAACGTGTACGGCGCGGACTACCGCGAACGTCTCGATTCACAAGTGCGGCTGCTCACGCCGTGCGTCTCGCGCCCGGACTACCATCCGATCGGGCACGCCGGCTTCGATTCGTATCTCACCGTGTCGCGATCGGGACGCGTCGAGAACGTCCGCATCGTGCAGCAGTCGAACGCGCCACAGCAGAACGCCGCAGTGATCAGTTGCCTCACGAGTGCGCTCCGTCGCTTCGATCTCGGCGAGGGCACCGGTGGCACGGTCGAAGCGGACTTCCGCGTGGTGCCCGAGAACCGGTAGCGGACGCAGCGCGGACCTCACCCCCCAGCTACCGCTCGCCCCTCTCCCTCCGACGCAACCCGTGACGCGCCAACACAGGCGTCGTCGAGAGGGGGGCTGGAATGATGGCGGCGTGTTTCGAGCGCAGGAAGCGAGGTGCGCCTGCTCGCGATCGTAGCCGACGCACACAGATTACCCATGACCCAACACCCTTCGAGCCCCTCTCTCGACGACGCCTGCGTCACGACGCGACCCTTGGCGTCGGAGGGAGAGGGGCGCGCGGCAGCGCGGGTGAGGTCCGTTCCCGCCCGTCACACCCGCGCATCGATCGCGGACCGCACCGAGCGCACGAGTGCATGTGCCTCGTCGAGTTCCGGATCGCACTCGCTCGCGATGGTCGCCGCATCCAGGGCGCCGCCGATGTCCCGCTCGCGCCAACACACCTGCGCCACCCGCAGATGCGCGACGGCGTAGCGCGGCGACAGCCAGAGCGCGCGCTGATACCGCGACAGCGCCTCGCGCGATCTTCCACTCGCGAAGATCACATCGCCTTCGCGCACGAGCGTCGTCGGGTGAAAGCGCGGATCGTTCGAACGCGCCGCGAGGCACACGCCCGCCACGACGAGTGCGACGAGCGCGATGGTCTCGTGCCCGATCGCACCCGAGTACATCCATCGCTCGGGCTCGCCTCGCATCAGCACGCCCGCGAGCACGCCCGCCACGAGTCCGCCGACGTGCGCCGCGTTGTCCGACGCGCCGACGGTGCCATCGAGCAACATGCATCCGGCCCACAGCGCCGCGCCCCAGATGAGTTCGGATCCGTCGCTCTCGCCCGTCATTCGCGCGCGCATCGCACTCGCCGCGATCAGCCCGCAGATCGCAGCCGACGCGCCCGCGGAGATCGAACTGCGCCTCCATCCGCGTACCACGCGCGTGAGCGAGAATCCCTGCGTCACGAGGTCGGGCGAATCGTCTTCGTCGCGCTGTCCCTCGTCGTCGTCACTTCGACCCCATCGCCATGCGAGCGAGAGCGCCGAGCCCGCCAGCCCCGCGATCAGGTAGATCAGCGCCACCCGCGCTCGCCCATAGAGCGGAATCGCGAGAATCCCGGCACACACGAGAGTCACCATGTTCGTCACGAGATGCGCAGGCGACACGTGGAGGAACATCGCGGTGACGAGTCGCCAGACCTCGCCGCGTCGCACCAGCGGCGTGTGCAAAGCGCCGAAGCGCAGCAGGGTCGAAGGTGAGAACCGACCGATCTCGTCGAGCCCGCCGCGAAGCAGCATGGCGACATAGAGAATCGTGTTCAGCCCGACCAGCACGGCGACGAGCAGCATGAAGACCTCCGGGTGGCGCGTCGGTCAGCGACAACTGCGATCCGGAGATGTTCCCGCGATGAACTCGCGCACGCACGATTTCTCGCGCTGCGGGTCGGCATGCAGTCGGGCGATGTGGGCGGGTGGAGTCGGCGTGCCAGGGATTCACGCCGGGGGATTCGAGAAGTTCTATTCGTGCGGGTGGCAGCCGTAGCAGCCGAAGCCCGAACGAGTCTGCGGGTTGAACGGCTCCTGTCCGAGCAACTGCGCCATCGCGGGAGTCATGCGTTCGCGCATGAAGGCGAACATCCGCGGGTGCTCGGTGAATGCCGCGCGAGCCGCTTCGGTGCCCGGTGCATGCAGCGTGGGCAAGGTGTTCGGCATGCGGAAGTGCACTTCACGCGCATTGGCGCCGTGGCATGTGGCGCAAGTGACGTCGGCGAAGTGAGTGGCGTCGTAGGCATGGAGCAGTTCGCGCATCGCGGGGAGGACCGACTGCGCCATGTAACGCGAGCGAGCTTGCGCGTTCATGCGCGCCCACGGAGTCGTCGGTCCGTGAAGGTTCGCGGGCATCGGCGGAAGTTCGATCGGCGCGGGCGATGCGCTCGCAACGGGTTCCGGTGAAGCCGACGGTTCCGCCGACGCGGTCGGTGGCGGTGACGACGACGACGGCTCCATCGACGAACCACCGGTCGACGTATTTGCCGACGTCGTGGTGGTCTCGGTGTTCGATTGCGAACTCGAGCACGATGCGAGTTGGAGCGTGACGATGATGGCGATGAGCGAACGGTTCATGTAGCGGGCCTCGTGATCGCCGGGTCTAGTCGACGCGCCGGCTCGCGGTCTACGGGCAAAACCCCGCGCGTAGATGTCGATCAGTCGCCGTGAGCAGCGGGCTCTTCGCGACGAACGACGAAAGTAGGCAGACGCTCGCGCGCTTCGAAGTCGGCGCGATAACGCTGCGCCTCGTGCAACCCCACGAACGGACCGATGCGCACGCGGTGCCACGTCACACCGCCCTGCGGCGGAGCAGTCGCGACGAAGGCGTGATGGCCGCGTTGACGAAGTTGCTGCGCGAGTGTGTTCGCGGCGCTCGCCGTGCGGAACGAGCTGACCTGCAGCGTGAATGCCCCTTCGGTGCCGGCCGCGGCGGGCGAAGCGTTCGGTGCTGCGCCAGCGTTTCCGATCGCGATGCGCGCACGATTCGGCGCCGCGACGGGAAGTTCGGCGGACGGCGTGATCGACTCGCGCACGCCCGTGTTCGGTTCGGCGGCGGTGCCGGCCAATGCGGCGCGCGCCGTCGCAGCGGACGCGCTCGCGCGCAGCGGTGCGAGTGCGGCGAGCGTGTTCGCGTTCGGTGCGACTGCCGTCGGTTCATGCGCCGGCGGTGTCACGGCTTCGGTCGCATGCGTCGTAACCATCGGTGAGCCCGACTCGATGGAAGGAACAACGGACGCCGCGGTGGGCGTCGTCGCGGCCATCTGCGCGGCGAGTGCGTCGAGACGTGCGAGCGGGTCATCGCGTCGTGCGGCTCGCGCGCCATCGTGGTCACGACCGATGAGCACACCCATCGCGAAGAGCACGCATGCCGCAGCGAGTCCGCCGACGGCGATGAGCACCAGCTTCGACGTCTCGCCGCGATCGTCGCGCTCACGAATCTGATCGAGGTCCCGCGTCATCCCCATCACGTCCATCACCCACCTCCGCTGCCGCAACGATCCGAGCGCCGCGTCGCTCGAACGCGCGCGGTCGCTCTCCTTCGCCCGGAGCGCGTGGGGGTTACAACTTTCCGGCAGCGTCTCCGCGCGGCGATCAGCGAATCGACCAGCCCGCTTCCGCCAGTGCGTCGCGCACCGGGAGCCAGTCGACGTCGAGATCGGGAACAGGCCGCTCGATCAGCGACCCGAACGAGTCACGAAACACCACGCGGGTGGGCATGTGAGTCGACGCGGTCATCTCTGCGAGCACGGTGGCGCGTTCGTCCTGCACCAGGCGATTGTCGCCCTGCACGATCCAGATCGCGCATTCCATTCCGTCGAAGACCGAAACGTCGGCGACCATCGCATCGCGCAGATCCCGCTCGGGTGGAACCGAGTTCTCACCCAGCACACAGAGCGCGATCGGGAGTCCGCTCGTGATCTCTTCACGGAGCTTCGCGACGGCTTCTTTCACCGCGTTCCACGATTCGGCAGTCGGACGCGCATCCCACGAAACGGCGACAACACGATCGATGCGAGCGCAGCGGAACGCCATGACCTCGAACGCTAGCGAGTCGCGCGGATGCACCAAAGCTTCGAATGATTCGCGGTGCGGGAAATGAAGCGCGGCCGTGCGGGGATGTTCCCTCCCACGGCCGGCTTCACTGCGTGCGCCCGTGGTCGCGCGCGTCACTCCTCTTCCTTCAGGTTGCCCTGATCGTCGAGTTCGACGTTGATCACGGGCTCCTCGGTCTCGTCGTCCTTCACCGACTCGTCCCATTCGCTGCCGACTTCGCCGCTCTTCGACTTGTCGAAGTCTTGCTCTTGCGACTCGTCCATCTCGCTGTCGGCGTTGCTGATCTCGGTGCCGTCGTAGTCCTGCTTCTGAGTGGCCATGCTCGATCCTCCTGAGAGAGCCCCGCAACAGCGCGGCGGCGATCGGAGTGGTTGATTGCGAGCGATGTGCCGCGTCAGAAACCGCGGTCGAGCGTGAAACGTCGGCGCATGCGCGAAGCATTGCGCCAATCGAGAGATCAGTCGGTCGCGCGTCCGCGATACACGATCTGCAGAACCTGCCGTGCGAGCGTCGCGGCGCGCACTCGCCACACGGGGCCGTTCGCGACCATGACTGCGAACGACACGTGGTGTGCGGCGCTGTTCGCGTTGCCGACGAACCATGTGTACGCACGGAACGGACGATCGCCCGTGAGCGTGCCGGTCTTGCCACCAACGGCGACGTCGGGAAGGAACGCGCGCCCTGCCGGGTCATGGAACGCGTGGAATGCGGTTCCTTCGCTCACGCTGTGAACCATCATCCGCGCGATCGACGTCGCTACATCGGCAGGCACCGCGCGGCGCCATACGTGCGGTGCGCCGTTCGCGATCACGTTGCCCTGCGGATCGAGCAGCGACTCGACGATGAACGGACGCTGCATCTCGCCCCCGCGAGCGACAGCCTGGGCCATGACGGCGCCGTGGAGCGGCGACAGATGCGAATGCCAGAAGCCGGCCGCGGTGCGCGCGAAGTCGAGCGCGGGTTCCGGCACGTCGATCGATCCGGGCGTGACGCTGGCGTCGAAGGGAAGGCTCTCCCCGAAGCCCCACGCGCGTGCTTGCGTGAGCAGGTCGGGCGGCGTGAGCCGTTCGATCGCGCGACGCGCGAAGACGGTATTCGCGGAGCGTCCGAAGGCCTCGGCGAGTGAGATGCAGTCGCGATCGCGGCGTTCGTTGGCGACCAGATCACTCGGACGGATCGCGTGAAATCCGCCCGAGAAGCAGGTCACTGCGTTCTCGTTGATCCCGCGTTGAACGAGTGCGCTCGCGGTCACGATCTTGAACACCGACGCGGCGGGTGCGGTCGCATCGCGCGCGAGATCGCCCGCGCCGGCTTCGCCGCGATTGACGTACGCGAGTACGCGGCCGGTGTCGGTATCCAGCACGACCACAGACGCGCGCGGGATCTGATAGGTGTCGACAAGCGCGCGGATCGCGGACTGCCACGCCGGCTCGACGGTGAGCACCGCGCGGCGGTGGTCTGGCATGTCGACCACGAAGTGTCCGTGGTCGCGCTGCATCTGCGAGGGGTCGAGCCCTTCGATGACGCGGTCGATGACGGTGGCCCGCGGACGAGTCGCCGCTCCTGCTGCCGCGCCGCCGTGCGTACCGTTCGAACGCGCGGCGTCGTTCACGACGAGCGTCGCGCCGTGGCGTCGTTGCGCACCTGCCACGCGGCGGGCGAAGAACAGCGCGCCGATGGTGCACAGCAACCCGAGCGAGATGGCGAGATGAAGGCGTCTCGTGGTTGTCATTGCCCTCGCCGATAGCGGGACCGCGGTCGGAGGGTCAACTTTCCGACCAGATGCGCAGTCGTCGACTCTCTTGATACGATCGCCTGGTGAATCGGTCGGCCGACACGACGAATCCCCACGCAGCGATCGTCACGCGTGCCGACGCGAAGGGACGTCCGCCTACGACGTCGACGGCGTGTCTCGTGGTGATCTACGGCGCGGAGATCGGCAAGCGCATCGAGTTGTCGCAGGCTGCGCTCACCATCGGTCGATCATCGCGGTGCGATCTGCAATTGGACGAAGAGAGCGTCTCGCGCCAGCACGCGCGAATCGAATGCGACGCCAACGCGTTGTACCGGATCGCGGATCTCGGGAGCACGAACGGCACGTACGTGAACGATGTGCCGCAGAAAGCCACCGCGCTCCGGCATGGCGATCAGCTGCAGATCGGCCGCTCGATCCTGAAGTTCCTCGCCGGCGGACACATCGAGTCGGCGTATCACGAAGAAGTCTATCGCCTGATGACCACCGACGGTCTCACGCAACTGATGAACCGCCGCGCGTTCGAAGAAGCGCTTTCGCGCGAGATCGGGCGAGCGCAGCGGCACGGTCGCCCGGTGAGCATCGCGATCATGGACATCGACCGCTTCAAGTCGATCAACGACAGCTTCGGTCATCTCGCGGGCGATGCGATCTTGCGACAGCTCGGTGCGATCCTCCGCGCGAACCTGCGTCGCGACGATCTCGCCGGCCGCATGGGCGGCGAGGAATTCGGGCTCATCCTTCCCGAGGTCGACACGGCCGGTGCAAACATCGCCGCGGAGAAGGTCCGTCGCCTCGTCGAATCGCATCGCTTCGAGTTCGACGGCACCCGCATCCCGGTCACTGTCTCGATCGGTGTCACCGCGCGCGAGGGCGACGAGGTCGATCCGCTCGACATCATTCGCCGAGCCGACGAGTTGCTGTACGCCGCGAAACGCGGCGGTCGCAATTGCGTGAAGAGCTGACGCGGGGACCTCTACCCCGGAAGCCCGCCACCGTCGGCCGGCACGACGATGAACACGTCCCGATGATCGACTTCGGCGCCTGCTCGCCCGAGCACGCGGATCGTTGCGCGGTACACCGTCGCGGTCGATCCACCGGGATGAAAGTTGTTGAAGAAGTCCACGCCGAACACGACCTGCGTCGACGGCAGCACGTTGAAGAACGTTGTCGTGTCCATGCGATCGAAGCCCGCGGGCGCATCGGGAATGCCGCGCACCGGGGTCACATGTTCGACGAAGTCCGCCGTCGTGTGCGGTGCCATCAAGCGCGTCTCGCTCGGGTCACCATCGGTGTGCGTGGTGATGTCCTGACGAACCTGTGACGCGATGGTCGTGATGGCGTTGACCACCGAACTCGCAACCGAGGACGGATCGCCCATGAACGCGATCGGTTGACCCGATCCATCGAGCGTCCCGGTTGCGGTCGCGAGGGTGCGCGAGTTCGCGTACGTCGCGCCGGGGCCGACGTCGATGCCCACGAAGAACGCGCCCCGCATCATCATCGCCGACTCGAGCTGCGAGTAGAGCGCGGCGTCCGGCGTGCCGCCGTAGTTGTTCGATTGCCCGGGACCGTTGTGCCAGGCCGCATCCGAGAACAGCACCATGATCGGCACGCGTCCCGGACGGAAGCACGCCCAGCCGTACGCCCCGGCATCGCCGCCGCAATCGACCGCGGGAGTGACCGGACGCGTAGCCGTGCCGCCGTAGTGCGCGGTGCCGAAGCCGGTGATCAGTGAGTGCATTGCCGGCACCATCGACTCAGGCCCGTCGCCGCCACCGACTGCGTTCAGTCGCATCGTCGCGTTCTGCGAGAGAGACGAGTTCGCATCGAGTCGTTGATACAGCGTCATCGCGCCGTCGGGTTGTCCGCCGGGAATGGCGCCTTCGCCGAAGTCGCCGTGCGCCGCGACCGCGTAGCGCGCATCGCCACCTGCGCCGAGCGCGCTCACGATGCCGGGGATGATCTGGCCCGAAAGAGAGTTCTGCACCGCGCTGATCGTGAGCCCCATCGATCCGGTCGTGTCGACGACGAACACGATGTCGGCGGCACGAATGCGCGTCTGGAACGTGAACTCGCGATGCGGATGATCTCCGGTGTCCCCCGGCGGATGGTACGGAAGCGTCACGTAGAGGGCGTCCGCAGGCGGCATCGAGAGCGACGTGGTCGGATCGCTCCCGGCCGCGCGTTCGGTGAGGTCGTCGATGCCGTCACCATCGCTGTCGGCGATGCAGGGATTCGAGCCCACCGAAGCTTCTTCGGCATCGGTGAGTCCGTCGTTGTCCGAGTCGGTGTCGCGGAAGTTGTATCGTCCGTCGCCGTCACAATCGTCCGGCGTTGCGCCGCACGTAAGCGGCGGACGTCCCGACTGGTAGTTCGGGTAGTTGCCGACGGACTCGGCGATGTCGGTGAATCCATCGCCGTCACAATCGTCGTCGCTGTTGTTCGGCACGCCGTCGCCGTCGTCGTCGGCGGTCCCTTCGTAGATCTGCGAGATGCCGTCGTTGTCGCTGTCGACACACGGTCCGATCTGCACGTCGGTCGATGACGAATCGGTGCCGCGAACGTCACCCGATGCGTCGCGACGAACCGAGCCGTCTCCGAGGGGCCCGTCGTCCGCGGAGCATCCCGCGAGTCCGAGCAGTACGAGACAAGGGACCATCGCGACTCGAGTGCGCATGCGAGTTCCTCCGAGGAGAGCGAAGCGAAGCGTCTGGAATTCCGTACTCCTCGGAATGATGGTCGCGCAAGCGCGCGATGCCGGACGTCGTCAGCGGCGGAACGATCCGCCCATCGCCGGTCCATGCATGGGGACCGGGGTCGCCACCGCGGCAGGCTGGAACACCGGCGCGCTCGGCGCTTGCACGCGCGGTGCAGCGTAGCCGCCGCCCGCGTTGTAACTCGAAGCAACCGGTGTCGGCGGCGTGTACGACGGATGATACTGCGGCACCGCGGCTGCGACGGGCGCGGGCGCGTAGCCTCCGTACGACGGCATGCTGTTCACCGAATGAAACGAGTTCGGCACCGCGTACGAAGTACTCGGCGCGTACGCGGCCGGCATCGCCGCCGGGGGCGCATACGCTGTCGACGATGGTGCCGCGACCGGCGAAGGCTCGGGCACGTACGACGACGCAACGCTCGGTGCCGCGTAGGCCGCCGCGTTTCCGCCGCCGCCGTACGTCACACTCGGCGCGGCGTACGACGTCGAATTCATCGTTCCCGTCTCGAACGTCGACGCGCGTCGTACGATCGGAGCATCGGCACCCGTTGACGACAGCACCACGGTGTTCGACGTGCGATAGCGTCCGGCCCCGACGACATTCGGATCGACGTACACGGTGGGCATCGGATCGCTCGAAAGCGTGATCGGCTGCGAAGGCCGCACGTGATCGGGCACGGTTTCTACCGGCACGCTGTTCATCCACGGACCGGGATGCGACGGCGCGACCGCCATCGGATCACTGCGATACCCGGAACGCCCGCTGTTCGACCCGCCAGCACTCGTTCCCGCAGGGTCGATGGTCGCCACCGTCAGCGTCGTCGCGCTCGCGGCCGACTGCGTAGGTACACCCGCGGGCGCATCGGCAAACGGATGCGTCGCGCCGACCGGACGTCCCATCGTTGCGACCGGTGAAGATCCCGCCGGCGATCCCGCGCGCGGATTCGAACCTGCTTCGCCGCTCCACGCGGTCGCCACCGGCACGAGCACTGGCGGCGGCGCTGCAGATTGTCCGGGGCGCGCGGGCACAGCCACGGGTGTCGGCCCCCACGCATACACGGCGCCGCCGATGCCATACGAAGTCGGCACGGCCGTCGTCATCCCATAGATCGACGCGGTCCCGCGTCCATACACGGTGCGCGCCCAGAGATCGCGTGCGTACAGCGAGTCGTAGGTACAGAACGCGTACGGCGCGGTGTAGAGCGCCCCCGCCGGCGGCAGCGGCGCCCAGCCGACGTAACCGCCACCCACGCGCCAATCGACCCACGCGGGCGCGAACATCCGTCCCGGCACCCACGCCCACGTCTCGCGGACCATGACCCAGCGGCCGTAGTGAAACGTCAGCCAGCCCCAGCGAAGATCCGACTGCCAGTACCACCCGGCATCGGTCTGCACCCAGTGCCCCTGCGTGCCGTACGGAACGAAGTCGGTCGCGATCGCACCGGGGGCGGGATACCAGATCGCTCCGTACACATCGTCGCGATCCCACGTGCCGTATCCGCTCAGCGCGCGACGAATGGTCTCGGCATCGACACGCTGCCCGGGCACGGACGGGACGTCGGGGATATCCGTGGGCGCTGCGACTGCAACGTTCGCATCAGCGCCGCTCGAAGGCGGTGCAGCGGCCGAGATCACGACTCGCGCATACGTGGGCTGCGCGTACTGCACGCACCCGACTGCCATGGACACGAGCGCGAGCGAGCAGACAACCGCGGACTTCATGTTCGCCTCCGTTGATGCGGGCGAAGAACATTCAAGCACGAGCTGCAATTCCACGCAGGAGGCAATCCGTCGCAGGATCAGCGTGTCAAAACGTCAGGCGCCGGTGACGCTCTCGTCACGCACGATGTCGAGTACGGCATCGGCCGAGGTCGCGTTGGACAATCGCTCGCGGATGCGCGGGTCGCGAAGGAGCTTCGAAC
>CBIHQZ010000105.1:0-11196 GCA_966212315.1 uncultured Myxococcales bacterium | reverse complement strand
ACGTCGA
Organism: uncultured Myxococcales bacterium; assembly: GCA_966212315.1. Lineage (GTDB taxonomy): Bacteria > Myxococcota_A > Polyangia > Polyangiales > CBIHQZ01. The sequence goes on along the minus strand of CBIHQZ010000105.1, from coordinate 11,189 downwards.
AGGGATCCAGGCGATGCCGGAGCCGAAGGACACGGTGGCGGTGACAGGAATCGCGGTGTGGGAGGGCGGCGATGCCGGGCAGCCCGGAAACGCGCTGCGCTGGGACGAAGTGGGGGACGTGATGCGCGACGAAGCGTGGAACGAGTTGAACGACGTTCTGCGCTGATCAAACCTTCACGCGCTTCCACGCGCCGCGACGGAACATCACGACGCCCACCACCGCGAAGAGCGAGAACGCCGCGGTGATCGAGACGAACACCCCGGTCGGTCCCATGCCTGCGTAGTGCGCGAGCACGTACGCGAGCGGGATCTCCCACACCCAGAAGCACGCGAAGTTCAGGAGCGTCGGCGTGCGCGTGTCACCGGCACCGTTGAACGCAGCGGTGACGACCATGCCGTAGGCGTAGAAGAGAAAGCCCGCGCTCACGACGCGCAAGCAGCGCGTGCCGAATGCGAGCACTGCGGTGGTGGGATGGAAGAGTCCGACGATCGGCTCCGCGAGGAGCACGAAAGCGAGACCGACGCCGCCGAGGAAGACCAGGTTGTAGAGCGCCGCCCGCCAGACTGCGCGCTCGGCGCGATCGGGTTGACCGGCACCGAGGTTCTGACCGACGAGTGTGGCGGCAGCGTTCGACATGCCCCAGGCCGGCAGGAGCGCGAACATGATCACGCGGAATGCGATGGTGTAGCCGGCGACCGCGTCGCTGCCGAATGACGCCACGATGCGCACGAGCCAGATCCAGCTCGCCATGCCGACGAGGGATTGCACCACGCCGCTCTGCGCGACGCGCGCGATGGTGCGGATGAGATCGAATTCGAGCCGGAAATAGCGACGCTCGAGGCGAATGCGACCGCGTCCGCTCGCGAGCGCGGCGAATTGATAGAGCACGCCGATGCCGCGGCCGATGGTGGTGGCAACCGCCGCGCCGGTCACACCGAGCCGCGGGAACGGGCCCCATCCGAAGACTAGGAACGGACCGAGCACGATGTTGATGGTGTTCGCGAGGATCAACGTGCGCATCGCGATGGCGGGGTCGCCGACGCCGCGGAAGACCGCGTTCACGACGAAGAGCATGAACACCACCACGCTGCCGCCGAGCATGATGCGCGCGTAGTCGCTCCCCACTGCGACGACGCCGTGCGTGCCGCCCATCACCGAGAGCAATCGCGGCGCGAGGAGGCCTCCGACGATGCCGACGACGGCCGCGAGTGCGAGCGCCATGAAGAGCGATTGCGTGGCCGCGCGCGTGGCGCCTGCTTCGTCTTTTTCACCCGTTCGACGCGCCACGACCGCGGAGGCGCCCATCGAAAGACCCATCGCGAGGGCGTAGACGATCGTGAGGAGTGATTCGGTGAGACCGACCGCGGTGACTGCATCGGCGCCGAGCTTCGAGACCCAGAAGATGTCGGCGACCGCGAAGATCGACTCCATGATCATCTCGGCGACCATCGGAATCGCGAGGAGGATCACCGCGCGGCCGAGTGCTTCGCGGGTGTAGTCGCGCGGGACACCGGCCATCGCTTCGCGGACGAGGGTCCACATGGATGCCGGCGGTTCGTTCGAGGGTGCGTCGACGGAGGCGTCGTTCGCGAGAGGCTGCGGCACGGTCATCGGGGGGGCGGGACGGTAGCGCATGCCATCGGTCACGCCACGTCGATCGAGTCACGCGAAGGTGCGCGCGACGACCGCACCGACGAGTGCGTGCAGCGCGTCCGCATCGCGCGCGGGGTAATTGCTCGCGTCGAGAAAGCTGGCGACGAGAATGGGCGCGCGTCCCGGCGGTGTCGCGATCGCGATGTCGTTCACCTTGCCGTGACCGCCAGTGCCCGTCTTGTCACCGATGCGCCACGACCGCGGAAGCCCGGCGCGAAGGCGGCGAGCGCCCGTTGCACAACGCTCCATCCACTCGTTCAGGTGCGCGCGCGACGTGGGTGAGAGTGCGTCGCCAACCAGGATGCGTTCGAGCAGGGACACCATCGCGCGCGGCGTCGTGGTGTCGCGTAGGTCACCCGGTGCGACGTCGTTGAGCGCGGGCTCGGTGCGATCGAGACGCGTGATCGAGTCGCCCTGCGCGCGCACGAAAGCGGTAAATCCGGGCGGGCCGCCGATCTGCGCGAGAAGAAGATTGCCGGCGGTGTTGTCGCTTTGTTCGACGGCCGCGGAACAGAGCGCTTCGACGGCGAGCGATCCCTCGGCGAGATGCGCGCGTACGACCGGTGCGTACTCGAGCAAGTCAGTCGATGTGAAAGGGACCTGCGTGGCGAGCGAGATCTCGCCGCGATCGACTCTGGCGAGCACCGCGGCAGCGAGCGGCGCCTTGAACGTGGAGCAGAGCGCGTAGCGGCCATCGGGGTCGAGAGAGAGCGTGCGGCGCGTGCCGGTGTCGAGCGCGAAGACGCCGAGTCGACCGCCGGATGCGGTGCGAAGTCGCTCGAGGGCGTTCGCGGTGGCGGACGGTGACGAACTGTTGCGACGACACGCCGCGAGGAATGCTGCGGAGGTCGATGCGGCGAGAAACGTTCGACGGTTGATCATTCGTGCAGGCGCGGTCTAGCGCGTGGTGGACGCGCGAGCGAGCGGATGCGACGTGCGACGTGGTGCTGGACCGATTGACCGGCGAACGCGTGCTCGATGAAATGCACGCGATGAGCACGATCCTGCCCGATGCCTTCGTGCGCGCGGCAACACCCGCGGACGGACCTCTGATCGCCTCGATCGTGGTGCGCGGATGGCGCACGGCGTATCGCGGGTTGATGCCGGATGCGGTGCTCGATGCGCTGTCGGTCGAAGAGCGAACGCGCAAGTGGACCGAGATCATCGCGACGCCGACGACACGCGATCACCGCACGTGGGTGATCGCGCGCGATGCAGCGGTGCTCGGATTCGCATCGACAGGCCCGTCGCGCGACGCGGACGCAGAAGCCAGCACCGCTGAGTTGTACGCGATCTATCTCGACCCCGATCACATCGGATGCGGGCTGGGTGCGCGTCTGTTTGCTCACGCGGTCGAGGATCTGATGCGACGCGGATCGCGCACGATGACGCTCTGGGCGCTCGACGGAAACGCGCGCGCGGATCGGTTCTACCGGCGCATGGGGATGGTTCTCGCGGGCACGAAGACCGAGACCGTTCGCGGCGCGCCACTTCCGCACGTGCGGTATCGACGCGCACTCGTGTCTGGCTAGCGCGCTCCTCTCGCGGCTTACGGGTTCGCGGCACTTCGCTCGCACGACGACGCACCCGCGCCGGCGCGCGCCATCACGGCAATGCGACAACGCGCGTGGCGACCGTGCGATCCATCGTGGTCCCGTCGCCGACTTGACCCGCCATGTTCGCGCCCCAGCACGCGACGCCGCCGGTCGCGCGGATCGCGCAGCTCGTGTCACCGCCGGCCATCGGAACCATCCCGTCGGCGAGCATCGACACGGGCACGGCAGCGAACGCATCCGCCGTCGATCCCGCACCAACCTGTCCGTGATCGCTTCGCCCCCAGCACACGATGCCGGTCGCGCTCGCACCGCACGTGTGTTTCCCGCCGGCGTGAATCGCAACGAGAGGCGGTACCGCCGACGCCATTGCCGGTGTCATTCGCGACGAGTGATCGCCGTCGCCGAGCTGTCCGTCGCCCCCCTCGCCCCAGCATCGGGTCGATCCATCCGACGACAATACGCAGGTGAAACGATCCCCGAGCGCGAGTCCCGCCGCGCCGACCAGACTCGGCACCGTGAAGGGCGAGAGACGCATCGCGTTCGTCCCGTCGCCGATCTGACCGCTGTGATTGTCGCCCCAGCACGCAACCGCGCCGGCGCGAGTGCGAGCGCACGTGTGTTGCGTTCCCGCTTCGACGTCGACGACGTCCGCGAGGCCGCGGACCATCGTGGGTGTGTCACGCACCGCCGTAGTGCCGTCGCCGACTTCGCCCTCTGCGTTGTGTCCCCAGCATAGGACTGCGCCGGCCGCGCGAACAACGCACGTGTAGCCGCGCCCTGCGGTGACGTCGATGGCATCGGCGATCCCCGGAATCGTGACCGGGCTCGAGCGATTCATGTTGGTGCCGTCCGCGAGCTGGCGGTCAGCGTTGCCGCCCCAGCACGCGACGGTTCCGTTCGCGAGACGCGCGCAGCTGTGCGTGTCGCCGAGTGCGAGCTGGACCACGCTCGTGAGGTTCGACACCGGCCCGATCACGCGTCGGCTCACCATCGTGCCGTCGCCGAGTTGCCCGACGCGATTGTCGCCCCAGCAGAACGCGGTACCCGAGAAGAGCGCGGCACATGCGTGGGCGGTCCCGAGGCCGATGCTGATCACGCGATCGCAGGTGCCGGCGCGGCAGAACTCGTTGCTCTCGCACGCATGCCCGCACGCACCGCAATTCGCGGGGTCGGCGGATACGTCGGTGCCTTCGTCCGTCGTGCCGTCGCAGTCGTCATCGATGCCGTTGCACTGCTCTGGTGAGGGCGATCCCGCCGTGCATACCGGCGGCGTGCCGTTCGCGCATCCCGCAACCGATCGCGCGCATGCACCGACACCGCACGTGGTGACGACGTCCTCGTCGATGCTGCCGTCGCAGTCGTCATCCGCCCCGTTGCAGATCTCCGCCGATGGACCGACGAAGCCTTCGCACGCGGACCACCGATCGTCGGCTTCGCATCGCTGCGTGCCTGCGTGACACACGCCGCGCCCTGCGCTTCCGGACGGTCCGTCGTAGCAGTCACGAACCTCGCCCACCATGCAGCGACCGGCATCCACCGTAACGATCGCGTCGTCGGCACTCACGTCGGCACCGACATCCAGATTCGCGTCGGCATTCGAATTCGCGTCCGCGACCCCCGTGTCGTTGTCCGCGTCGGGTAGTCGAACCTCCACGTGGTCGGCGTAGAGACACGCGCCGCTTCCGCTCATTGCGGCGGTGAACGCGAGAATACAAGCGATGCGACGCGCGATCACAGCTGGAACTCCACTGCGCCGAAGACGCCATGCGCGTGCGGGCTGACCGATGCGCGCACTGCGGTGCGTTCGTTTGCGCGTCGATCGAGCACGTACCACAGCACGCCCCCGGCGATCGCGGCGAGTCCGACGCCGAGCGTCACGTCGGCCACGGTGTTGTACGTAATGGCGGCGTTCGCGCGCATCGCGTCGGCGTTCGACGGGCACACGAGCGCACGGCCTTCTTGCATGCAGTTTCCCTGCGCGGATTGGCGCAATCCGAAGAACACCGCGGCGGTGACGGTGCTCGCGACGCCGAGGGAACCGACGATGATCGGGCCCGCCGGAACGCTGCGCGACGAGGAGCGACGCGCGACGAACGTGTCGTGAGGCCGCGGGGACGTGGCCGCGACGACCGGGCGCAGATCGAGACGTACGTCGACGGTCTGCCCCGATTCGGCGACCAGATCGCGACGCGCGACGACGCGGTTGTCACGTCGGGCCTCGACGACGAGCGGACCAGGGTCGGCGGCGAGCGGACTCGATCCGTCGATGCCGACGCGGCGGCCGTTCAAGAAGATCACCGTGCCTGCGTTCGATTCGGCGCCGACGACGTCGAGTCGCACCTGCACGATGTGAGACCGCGCTTCGGCCATGAGCTCGCGGCAGCCGGCAGCGATGTCTTCGCGACCGCTGAGCGAGGACGGTTCGTTCGCTTCGTGTTCGCAGAGCGCCGCGCTGGCATAAGCGTCGACCCATCGCCCGATGCGCTCCTGTTGTTCGGCGATGAACAATCGCAGCGACGGCGTCATCTCGATGCTGGCCGCGCGCGTTGCGAGATCGAGCGCGCTCAATGTGTCGCCCACCTCGCTCGCGGCCTGCGCCTGCGCGATGAGATCACGCCGGATGGACGAGGCCGTCGCGGGATCGCTCGCCGGCGCTGACTGCGCATGTGCGGTCACCGCGAACAGCCATGCGACGCTGGCCGTCGCGATTCCGACGGAAGTCCGTGTCATCGCTCACTCCACGACGATGTGATGCCGGCGGACGACGTCCAGAGCCCCGCTGTTGCGAGAGGGACTGACGCGAGTTGGATGCGCGAGCGGACGCGTGTCGCGCGCCGATCGGCTCTGCGCCCAGGGCAGCACCGCGCGGGCCAGCATCGGACGCGTCGCGGGTGACGGCGGGCGTGCCGACGACGGATTCACGGCACGCGTCTCGGCGGTGGGCGAATCGACGTCACGCGGCGGCGAGAGAAGCGGGACGATCGGCGAGCCCGGTCGCGAAATCGCGAGCGACGTCAGCTGCCGCGCCGCCTTCGCGCCCGCATTCGTCATGACGGCTGGCTCGCCGCGCGCCGCAGCGTGCGACGCGAACACCGCAAGCACCAGACAGAGCGCGATCGCGAATGCTCGCGGCGGCGGACGCAGCGCCGCGGGCTGCGCGGTCTCGAACGGATCCGTGCGCGGGAGCTCGTCCGCGGTCGGGCGATCGCACGCGCCATCGGGGGATCCATCGCCCGTCCTCGGCGCGGTCGCGCACACAGTGTTCGCCGGGGACGAAAGGTTCACGCGAACGCGTGGCGTGCTGATCGCTTCGATGGCGAGATCGCCGCTCGCGCGCACATCGTGGAGCATCTCGCGGACCGTCGCGTAGCGCGCAGAACGGTCGCGCTCGAGCGCGCGGTGCACGATGCGGATGGCGGATTCCGGAAGCCCCGTGGTCAGCGTCTCGATGCGCGGCACGGGTTCGGTCAGCACGCGGAGGATCGTGAGGTTGTAGTTCCGCGCGACGAAAGGAACCGCGCCGCAGAGCAGCTCGTAGAGCACCACGCCCAGCGACCAGACGTCGGTTCGGCCGTCGAGATCCTCCTCGCCGGCGGCTTGTTCGGGAGACATGTACTCGGGGGTGCCGATCGCCACGCCATGATTCGTCATCCGGTCGGACGCATCTCGCACCACGACCTTCGAGATTCCGAAATCGATGACGACCGGAACGACCTCACCGTGCTCGCCGCGCGAGAGGAAGATGTTCTCGGGCTTGATGTCGCGATGCACGATCCCCGCGTCGTGCGCCGCCGCGATGGCTTCCATCACCGGGATCATCAGTTGGAAGGCCTCGCACGGTGACATGCGGCGATGCGTGCGCATCCACTCGCCGAGGTCTTCGCCTTCGAGAAACGACTGCACGATGTAGAGCGAGCCGGTCGGCTCGTCGCGACCCATGTCCAGCACATCGACGATGTGCGGATGACGGATCCGCGTGCTCGCCTGCGCCTCCTGCATGAAGCGCTTCACGATCGCGGGGACCGCGCTCAATTCGGGTCGCAGCAGCTTGATGGCCACGCGCCGGCCGGTCCACGTGTTGATGCACGCGTAGACGGTGCCCATACCGCCGCTGCCGAGGACCTGCTCGACGCGATACTTCTCGCCGATCGTCACGATCGCGCGCTCGGCGGTCGTGGTCGTCGTCAGATATCCAGGGGTCGTGGCTTCGCCGGTGCGCATGGCCGCTCTCGTCCGATGCGGGCCGGTGCCACGGCGACGCTCCCGAATCGGAGCTTCGCTCCTTCGCGCGGCGAGCATCAGTGATGGGGAGCGTTCGATGCGGTGGGAGAAGTGTGTCGAGGCCGCGCGGTGTGGAGCGTGGGCCCGGCGATCGGGCGGTGTTCTAGAAGTTCGTCTGGCCCGGATTGTTCGCGCCCCACGTGGCGATGCTGGTGTCGTTCCAATCCGCCAAGGTCTGCGTGTCGGCGTTGTTGATGCGCTGGATCGACGTGCCGGTGCTCATCATGCCGGTGGCGTTCAGGTCGAGCACCGCGTTCATGCGGAAGTCCATGTCGACGAATCCGCCCGGCGGAACACCGCCGCCGACCATCGTCCACTGGCCGGCATTCGCGACCGTCGCCGCTGCCGTTTCCGAGGCCGCGGCTGCGGTGGCGGCGGTCGCGGAATCGGCGACGAGGATGGCGTCGACGATGGTCATCGTGCCGTCGAAGAGCGTGAAGACGTTGTCGGTGTTCGTGAGCCCCGCATCGGCCGACCAGATGTCGTACGCGGTGTCGTAGTTGCCTGTCGCAGTGGCGGCGGGGAACTGATTCGGCGCCGTGGTCTCGCTCACCGCGTTGGTGGGATTGCAGGCCGGAACGGTGCCGCCCATGTGCACGACGATGAAGTCGTTGGTCTGAACGTTGAAGTTCGTGAACGTCGCAAGCGAGCCGGTGTCGCGTTCGCGAAGGAGGAAGCCGTTCATCGATCCGCCCTGGACGACGCGCAGCTCGATGAGGTCGCAGCCGCTCCCGATGTTCGCGTTCACTTCGTTGATGCGGACGATCGCGGGGGTCGAGAAGCCCGTGAACATTGCGGTACGCGCGGCCGGATCGAGCGCGGCGCCGGTGGTGTCGGTGACGGTGCCAGCCGCCGTAACCGTGTACATCGTGCCGAGTGTCTGCATCGCAGTGGTGAGCGTGACCGTGCGTCCGCTGACCGTCGCAGCGCTGACCGCAAGCGCAGTCGCGGCGGGGCCCGCGATCGTGAACTGCGAACCGTTCGCCATCACGGATGCGGGATCGATGGTGCGATCGAACGTGAGAACGACGCTGGTTCCACTCATCGCGGCCGCCGTCGTGAGACGCGGGGCGGGACAGCTGTTGACGGTGATGTCGCCGGTGACCCAGCCGCTCACCTGCGCCTGCGCGTTGAAGCGCCAGAGGGGGCCGTCGACGGCGACGACGCAGCCCTGCACGAGGTCGAGCGAGGCGCGCAGCGTGTCGGTCACACGCAGGCGAAGGTTTCCGTCGACCGCGGGGACACCGGTGGTCGTGATGGGCGCCGACGAGTGCATCGCGCCCGCAGTGCCGAATGCGCCGGCGATCGTCACGTCGACGTGGGTGAGTTCGCTGTCGTAGTTGTTGAGACCCGTCACGAGGTCCGTCGCGCCCGTGAGATCCTGGCGAAGCGGGCTCACCGACGTACCGGTCGCCGAGCGGGCGTAGCCGCTGATGGCGGTTGCTTCGCGAAGCGAGCCGGCGGTGGCCATCGTGGTCACCGCGAAGGACACGACGTCACCGACAGCCGGCGTGGGCGTGAGCGTTGCCGGATCGACCGCGACGAAGAGCGCAGGGCCCGTCATCGAGGCTTGCACGAAGAATCCGGCCGGGTCTGCGCCGAACGCCGGGAGCACGTAGGTGACCGTGACGCCGTCGATCGCGATCGGCGTCGTCTGCGCGCCATCGGCTGCGGCACGCGCACGCGCGATCTGCGCGGACGGGCCCGTGGGCGCGTCGACGGGCGTGTCGGTCGCGACATCCACACGCGCGACGTCCATGCCCGCATCGGTTCCCATCGCGTCCATGCGCACGTCGGTGCCGGTATCGGTGACAGCGTCCACGCCCGTGTCGGTAACGGCGTCGACCATCGTCGTGTCAGTCATCACCACGTCGGGCGTGACGTTGTCCGCTGCCACATCGACGCTGTCTGCGCCGGTGTCGTTGCCAGTCTCGTTCGCGCGCGCGTCGGTCGTGTCGGCGCGAGCGTCGCGACCGCTGTCCATCGGCATCAAGGGTTCCGGGCAACCGGTTCCGAAGGCGACTACCCCCGCGAGTGCGGTGAGCGTGACGAATCGAAGAGAGCGGACCATCGACAACCTCTTTGCAAGTGGACGCGCACTGCACGCGCCCGGTTCGAAGGCCGCGACGGTGTCACACCCGCGCGGGATCCGCACCTGGGGTCACATGCGCGCATGACGGGTTCCTCGCGAGATGAGCCGGATTCAGCGCTCGATGCGGTAGAGACCGAGGCGCATCGCGGTGGGCGTCGGCGGATAGTATTGCGTGTGGAACGGGTCGCCGAGACCGATGACCGTGCGTTCCACGACGGGAACCAGTCGATGCGCGTCGCGGAATCGCGCGCACGAAGGTCGCATCGCACCGCGCGCCTGCTCGGCCCAGGGCCACTCCGGCGTGTAACAGCGAACGCCTAGATAGAAGTAGGCGGGGCGATCGGCGACGCGGGGCGCTCGTTCCCAATCGGCGATGTCGGTCACTTCGACGGAGGGACTCGCGAACAGGTAATCGGGGAAGTGGAGATGCGCCGGCGACGAGCCCATCGAGCGTTCGAGATCGCCGTACCCGAGTCGCACGAGATCGAACCCGCCCGACGACGGGAGCGCCGCGCGTGCCGTGCGAATGAACGACTCCTCGAGATCCTCGTTGGTCGCGCGCCACGACGTTCGTGCCGATTTCACCGCGGTGATCGCCCACAAACCGACGACGCCCGCGAGCGCCAGCCGGCGTCGATGCGGCGCCAGGAGCATGACGAAGCGTTCGACCCCTGCCCCCGCGACGACCGCCGCGAAGAGTGCGCCCGGCACTTGAATGCGAAGGATGTTGGCGCGATCGAGATCGACGCGCGTGAGCAGCACATCGAGCCCCGCGAGCGCGAGCAGCGCGACTCCAGCCACCCGCGCGCGCGGCGGGATGACCGCACCGATCAACGCGAAGAGCGCGAACGCGAGGGGATAGAGTTTCGGATCGATCAGCCCGATCGGCGTGTCGGTCGGTGCGCGTCCGAGCGGGAGGCTGCCGAAGCGTCCGAGCACCGCGGCGCTCTCGCCGACGTGCGCGATGTGCGGCACGCAGAGCGCGACGATCGCGAGGGTCAGCGGAATCGCCGAGAGGGCCAGCCATCGTCGCGGATCGCCGATCGTGCGCCGCGCCGCGATGCCGAAGCCTGCGAACACGAGGGCGCCGGCGGGGACCAGCACCACGAACTCGGGCCGACCGAGCATTGCGAGTCCGAGCAGTGCGGCCGCACCGGTGAGTCGCAACGTGTTGCGCGTGGTGATCGCGTCGAAGAGCAGCACCAGCCCGGCCGCCATCCACAGGATCAACGGCAGTGAGTTCGCTTCGGAGTTGTCGTGCGCGACGACCGGCGGCAGCAGCGCCCAGATCCAAGCCGCACCGGCACTCACGTGAGGACGATCGTGCGCGCGGTCGAACGCGGCTGCGGCCATGGCTGCTACGAGTGGAACGACGGCTGCGCCGAGAAGCGAATGGGTCCAGAGGATGGCGCGATGGTCGCGCACCGCCATCAGCACGAGGTGATGGAGCAGCGCACTCGCGGCGCCGTAGCGCGGAAGCGGATGGAGCGCGATGGCCTGCGCGGTGAGCTGGTACCCGACGTAGAGCGAGACCAGCCGATGCGGCGCGAGCACGAGACGAAGCAGCGCACCGGCCGCGATCGCGGCGAGCACGTTGTGGCGGGCC
>CBIHQZ010000104.1:0-11218 GCA_966212315.1 uncultured Myxococcales bacterium | reverse complement strand
TGCAGGTGCGCAGCGATGTGGTGGACGCGCACTGCGTGTCTCCTTCGCGACACGGCGCGATGAGCACGCACCCTGCGCGGCCGTCGGCACCGATGCGGCACGCTTCGCCGGCAAAGCAGTCGTACGCGGCGACGTAGGTGCTGCCGTCACCGGTAGAGGTCGTGCAGGCTTCGACTCGCGTGTTGGTGGCGCATCGACCGGTGAACGGGACTGCGCCGCAGGTGCTCGGCACGATGACGTCATGGCCGCCGCTGTCGCGCGGGGGCGTGACGTCGACGCCGACGTTCCCGCCGTCGGTTCCGCCTTCGCACACGCAGCTGTCCCAACGCGCGCCATCGTCGCTGCACGCCTGTGCGCCGGTCGCGCCCGACGGGCAGACGCACTGCTGCGTCGCACCCGGATCGCACACGCGCGAGGTCGCATCCGCGCTGGCGTCGACGCGCCGCACGTCGCGCGGACCGCCTTCGTCGGCAGCGCAACCGATCCAGCACCACGCGGCGAAACCCATCGCCAGCCACCCTGCTCGTCTCATTCGTTCTCCTCGTGCACGACGTCCTCGCGCCTCGACGCGCGACACACGGCCATCAGCTCGACGCACAGACGTTCGAACTCGCGTCCGCCTGACACGGACCTCACGCGGTCACCCTTCGGCGAACACTCGAGTGCGTGCACCTCGCTGCATAGGCGTCGCGCGACGAACGGTCTTCGCCCCCGGGGGGATGGCACGTTCCGTTTCTTCGATGGACTCGGCCGACACGGCCGCGCCACGCGCACGCGAGTGCGACATCGAGTCTGGAATCACCCGAATGCGCGTAGAGCGCGGGGCACAGGAGAGAGCGCGCGAATGCGATTCGGTCTTTTGTTACAGTGACAGGCCGATGACGCGCTCGCGACACGCCCCGGAGACTTCGCGAGCATGACGTCGTTCGCCGGTCTCGCGAGTCTCCTCATCGTGCTCTCGGATCCCGACGGCACGTCGCCCGAGCAGCGTCGTCAGGCCGAGCGCAGTCTGCGCAGGCATCTGACGGCGTGGCTGCCGCCGTGGATCGCGAAGCGGTTTCCGCAGTTCGGCAACGACTCGATCGTGTGCGAGGACATCCTCGATCACATCCTCGATCGAGCGACCACGGGCACCCAACGCTTTCGCGCGGCCTTCGGTGATCGCAGCGCGTACGAGTGGGTGACGCAGGTGGCACGCAATCGTGCGATCGACGCAGTTCGACGCGCGAAGCGCGAGGTGGCCGCGCGCGAGCGGATCGCCGCGGAACAAGCGCAGCAGGCCGCGGACGACCGCGAGGCCCGTGAAGCGGAAGCAACGAGCCGGCGCGTGTTCGGCATGCTGCGCGCTTGGATCGAGCGGCAGTACTCGCCGTCCGAGCAGGCGACGTGGTCACCGCGGATCGAGATGGCGTTCGAGATCATCTGGATCGCCGACGGTCGCGCGCTGCTCGCGCAGCACGGGTACGTGGCGCACGGTGAATGCGACGAGGGTGTCCTGGCCGCCGCGGACAATCGCGCCGCGCAGCACCGCCGACGCGCCCGGGTGCGCGTGTCGCGGGCGCTCGCGGCACTGGTGTCGACGGGTCAGCTCGAAGCCCATGACGCCGCGACGTTCGCGGCATTGAACCGCATCCCATGGCCGCCCCCGGCCCGCGCTTCGTCGCCGGCTCGCCCGGACCGCGAGGACTCCGATGAGTGATCTGCACCGCCTCGTGTCAGGAAGCGCGGTTCCCGAGCGTCTTCCCTGCATCGCGACCCGAACCGCGGGGGGGCGTTGCACGCCATGAACAACCGCCCAGCCATGCCGAGCCTTCCGCCGCCAGGGGTTGCCGCCCCCTCGGCGATTTTGAATTCGCGAGAGCGGGCCGCGGTCGCGCAGCAGTTGTTCGAGCCGGCCGAGTGGTTCGTCTGCGCGGGAAGATTGCTGCGCTCGTGGTCGACCAGTCCGGCTGACGCGCGGCGCGTGCGTCATGCGTGTGGCCACGTCGCGGACCCGGCGCAGGTGACAACGGCGGGGCGCGATCTCGTTGCGATTGCTGCGCAAGCCGCGAGCAACGCCGCGCGAGTCGAAGCGACGACGGCACCGGGCGAGGCGTGGGCGATTGCGTCGGACCGCGACGACCTCGAGAGTGCACTGGTCTCGCTCGGGTCCGTCGCTCGATTCGCTCCCGATGAAGCAGGAGAATTGCTGCGCGCGGTCGCGCGAGTCGAACGTGCGTTGCTCGAACGGGTGCGCGAACTCGACGCGTTGCTCGACGCGCGGATCGACTTGTTCCGCGCGGCGCTCGTGCGCGAAGCAGGCGCTGCCGTGTACGAACGCATCCGCGCGGTGAGCCACGACGCGTCGGCGGGTGCATGGATCGCGGCGACGATCGCCGCGACCCGATCGCAGGGCGCGCCGTTTCGACTTCCGGTCACGACGAGTGAGGGCGCCGTGCCGTGGATCGCGCTCGCGCCGCATCTTTTCGAAGCGGCCGCTCCCGCCACGGCGGCGGGCGATGACGAGATCCTCGAGGCCATCGAGTACGCGAGCGGCGCCGAGCCGGTGGCGCGGCTCGATGAGGGGCGGGTCGTGGTGCGCGTGTGCGCTCCGCCCGCGGAGTACGGCGACGGAACACCGGTCGCCGGCATCGCCGTCGAGGCCGAAGGTGCGTACGACGAGATTCTCGACGTGACGCTCGAGGTCGATCGCGCCCACGTGCCGCCACCGCGACGAGTGCCGCCGGTGGCGTGGTGGATCTCGCTTCGCCCGCTGGCCGAGCTGTCGTCGTTCGCGATCACCGTCCGCACCCCGCGTGGATCGTTCCGCTGCGAGTTCGTGTCGAGCGGAGAACCCGCGCCTTGAGTCGGCACGCGATCGAGACGCCAGTGCAGCATCTGTTGCAGTGCCTCGACGCGTCGAAGCCCGCCAACGTCGCGGGCGCCGTTCTCGCGGCGCGCTGGCTCGGAATCGGCGCTTTGACCGGAACGAACGCTCCCCTCGCCGACCGGTTGCGAGCGCTTGGAATCTCACCGCCGCCGGGGTCGTTGGTGATGCCGGTCGATGCAATCGGAACGTTTCATCTGCTCGACTCCGACGGCGCGACCCATCGGGCATTTCGCGTGACGCTCGCGCGCCACGACCACGCCGGACACGACGCGTGGCTCGATGCTCGTTCGATCGACGCCTGGCGATCGGCGCGCGAAGCGGCCCGGCGCGTGTTGCGTGACTTCGATGCACCCGACTCGGCGGACGCGATCGACGTCGCCGACGGCGAGCCCGACTGGACGCAACGACTCTCGGCGCCGATCGCGGGACGCTCGGTGTCTCTGCCGCTCGCGCTCGCGACACTGTCCGAGTGGCTCGCGCAGCCGTTGTCGACGACGGTTGCGGCCACCGGCGATCTCGACGGTCGCGGCAACGTGCTCCCCGCGGGCTTGATCGCCGAGAAGATCCGCGGGCTCTCTCTCGAGCGCCCCTACGTGAACCATCTGCTGATCCCGAGCGGATCGGCGGACGATCTGGCGGGCATTCCCGCGACGCTGCGCGTGTCACCCGTGACGACGCTCGAACAGGCCGCACGACTGGCGGGTCTCGACATCACCCGCGCACCGCGCCCGCCGTTGCGTCGCGAAGACTTGATCGACGCCGTGCGCCGCATCGAGGACCTCGCTGCCAGTCGCCGCATCGCTTCGTCGCGAATGCTCGAACGCTGCGAGTCGGTGTGGCATGCGTTCGGTCGCATCCTCGACGTAGAACCCACCGCAGAGTCGGACGAAGCCGCGCTCACCCTTGTCGGTCGACTCATGGAGTACCGAACGACCGCGATGCTCGGTGACGAGGCGATCGCACTCGCGCCCCATCTGGACCGACTGCGACGGCGGCGTCCGTGGCTCGAACGATCGCACCCACGGTCGCTCGTCCGAGCGCTCAATGCCTACGCGTCGGCGCTCATCGACGCGCCACGCCTCGGAGCCGCCGAGCACGCGGCACGTGAGGCGCTCGCTCTCGCCGCGCCGGATGGAGCCGAGCATCTGCGCGTGCGGGGCTCGCTCGCGCGCGTGCTCGCTCATCGAGGTGCGCATCTCGAAGCCGCGGAGACGCTCACCGAAGTGCTGGCGGCGCAGGAACGAGAGATCCCTCGCGAGAGCAACCTCCCGCGCTGTTGTCTCATCGGCACGTTGGTCCGCCTCGGACGCCTCGCCGAAGCGCGCGCCGTTCTCGATCGCGGACGCGACGGCCAGCGGTCGTTCACCGAACACGGATGGGCAGCGGTGAATTCGCGGTTTCTCGACTACGAAGAGATTCGTCTCCTGGTCGCCGAGCACCAGACGTCAGAAGCCATCGCACTCGCGCAATCGCTTCTCCAGCGACTGGACGCTGACGATCTCTCCGCGCCGTGGCCCAAGATCGGCGTGGTGAACCGCCTGGTCGAAGCGTTGCTCGCGGAGGATCGAGTCGACGAAGCGGACGAACGTCTCGCTCGTTGCAGCGCCGACGTCGGACCGCGCCGCAGCAGGCAGATGCGATGGATGTTCGCGCAGGGCGAATCGGCGCTCGCGGCGTGGCATCTGCGCGACGGGAACGGTCTCGAGGCATCGCGCTATCTAGACAGAGTCCGTGCGGCCTGCAGCGAGTTCGCGATCGATGCCGATGCGCCATACGTGGACTCCGCGCGGCGGATTGCCGCGGGCGAAGCGTCTCCGGCGCTCCTCGCTGTGATGCGCGCTGGCGAGATCTACTGATCTCACCGTGTGCACCGCGCGAGACCCGTCCCCTCAGCGCTTCTTGCGCGCGCCCGCCGCGCCGATCACCGCTAGCACACCGAAGAGCGCGCCACCGATCCATGTCGGCGCCGAAGGCCCTCGCGCACTATTCGCACGCGCGGTCGCCGCCGTCGCTTCATCACGCGCACCACCACCGGTCGGACGCGTGACACTCCGTCGCGCCGAGGGCCCGCGCGCCGCGCCACGCGTCGCGCTCGCCGGCGCAACAGGCGCACCGTTACTGCTCGCTGCGTTCGTCGCCGTCGACGCGCGCACAGCCTGCGCATTGCCTTCGTCCCAGTCGCGCGCGATCGCGAGCGAGTTCTCGCCGGTTGCAGCGGTCGTTCCGCGAAGACAGAGCCCCGTTGCATCGCACACTTCGCCGGCACCGCAGGCGGACTGCTCGCAACCGGCGCGGCACGTTCCGCCGGCGCACACCATGTCACCCGCGCACTCGGTGCTCGCGCGACACGCGGCCCCGGCGCCTGCCGTGCCGGTCTCGCCGACACGTCGCAACATCACGCCGTCGACCGCGAGCGATTCGGCTGCGTGCGCGAACGACGACATCACGACGCCTTCGCCTTCGCGACCGGTGAGCTTGAAGCGACCGGTGAGCGGACGGAATCCACCGCCGGCCACGGTCTGACGCTGCATCTGCGAGGTGCGCTCGCCGCGTGCGATGACTTCCGCGCGCGCCACTGCCGCGCCCGTGTTGCGCGCTTCGGCCGGGAGCGAGGTCCACACTTCGTACACACCGGGTCGCGCGACGCTGCCGTTGAACGGAACGAGTGCCGCCGCTTCGGTGCCCGACGCTGCCGCGTGGTAGCGGCCGAGTGCGCCGCCGTTCGCGAGCGACCATTCACCGCGCAACGGAACGAAGCGCCCGGGTGCATTCGTGTCGACACGGATCACCGGCTCGCCCGCGTCGACGTTGCGCGAGGTGACCATGACGTTGTCGTGGCGGTCGTTGCATTGCGACGAGCCGTGCCAGTCGTCGAACTCGACCGGGATCGATGCGCTCGCGTTGTCACGCGACCAGAACAGTTCCCAGTGCGATTCGTACTCGCCGCAGGCCATGCCGTTGCCGCCGCACTCGCAGGTGCGGTTCATCGTCGGCGGGATGCGATTGACCTGGAAGTGAAGGTGATTGCCGCTGGCCCAGCCGGTCGCGCCCGTGACCGCGAGGCGCTGGCCCTGACGCACGAACGCGCCGCACTGGATGCCCGGATCGAGCGAGCCGCGCTCGAGATGGAGGAACACCGACGCGGTGCCGTCACCGTGATCGATCACGATGTAGTTCGACGCGTCGACTTCGTTCGAGTCGCCACCGCGGTTCGAAGACATCTTCACGTGCGTGACGGTGCCCGCGCGCGGCGCGACGACGTCGAACGCGCCGTACGTCGCGAAGTCCCACGCGTACGCGTTGTGACCGACGTGATCGCTGCAACAGCTGTCGTTGCAGTCCTGCGTCACGTAGACCTGCTGACCCGCGCGCCACGGAAGACGCCAACCAGTGTCGGCGCCCGCGGTCGACGCGATGGTCAACGCGGTGGCGAGGGTCACGAGAGCGGCGAGAAGGGAGCTGTTGCGTCGCACGGGTGGGGAAACGGACTCGTGATCGGACGAGTTAAGACCCGCCGAATCGTATCATTCCGCTCGAGCTGCGAACGCCTGCTCCACGGAGTCACGGAGCGTTTCGTCGGCGAGATAATCCGCCGCCACCCCGGCCATGCTCTTCGCGGCGACGAGCATCGTCTCCATGCCGCGCGCGCTGGCGGCACTCTCGGCAAACGCATGCTGGTGGCAGGTGGCCGAGCCTTCGTCGCAGATGCCGATCCACGGATGGATGGACGGGACGGTGTGCGAAACGTCGCCCATGTCCGTGCTTCCAGCGCCGACGCGCGGATCCCGCTCGCGCGGCGTACGGCCGAGCCGCTTCAGGTGATCGCCGAACTGACGAGCCAGCGGCATGTTGTTCTGCATGTCGCGATAGCCGCGACGCGCGGTGATCTTCACCTCGACGCCGGCCGCCATCGCGGCGCCTCGCGCGCACCGCTCCACGATCGCGCGCACACGCTCGAGTTCGGCAACCGTGAGCGCACGAACACTGAACTCACACGCCGCACGCTCGGGGATGATGTTCACCGCCTGGCCGCCATTGGTCACGAAGCCATGAACGCGCACGCCGTCGCGAAAGTGAACGCGTTGCGAATCGATGAGGTGGAAGGTCTGCAGGCACGCGGTGAGCGCGCTCGAACCGACGTGCGGCGCGATGGCTGCGTGCGAGGGAACGCCGCTGAACTCGAATTGGATCCAGACGTTCGCGAGCGCGGTGTGCGCGAGGATGTCGCGATCGAACGGGTGGTACATCATCGCCGCGTCGATCTGTTCGAACAGCCCGGCTTCGATCAGCGTGATCTTGCCGCCGCCGCCTTCCTCGGCCGGCGTGCCGAGCAGATCGACCGCACCGCCGAGATCCTTCGCGACCGACGCGAGCGCGACGAACGCACCGACCGCACCGGCCGCGATGAGGTTGTGACCGCACGCGTGGCCGATCTCGGGAAGCGCGTCGTACTCGGCGAGCACCGCGACGCGCGGACGACCTTCACCGACGCGCGCGCGCAGTGCGGTGGGCAATCCGCCGACGCCGCGTTCGACTTTCAAGCCGGTCAGTGACTCGACCGTGTCGGCGATCCAACCCGCGGCCTTCACTTCTTCGAAGCGCAACTCGGGGTGCGCGTGGATGCGTGCGGCGAGGTCTCGAAGTGCGTCGCGGTGGCGGTCGATCGTCTCGTCGAGGCGGTGGATCACTTCGCTGCGCGCGGGCATCGGTTCTCTCCTCGAGGGCTTTCGTATTGCGAACCCGAACGAGGCCTGTACCCTGCGTCGCCGTGGACGTCCAGCGCGCGATCGACGACGCATCCAAGGGCAAACTGCTGCCGGTCTACGTGATCCAGGGCGACGAGCGGATGCTGGTCGCACGGACGATCGAAGCGCTGCGCAGGGCCACTGTCGGCAGCGGACCGCGCGCACTCTCGGAAGATCACTACGAGGCAGGAACGACGAAGCCCGCGCCGATCATCGACTCGTGCCGCATGCTTCCGATGCTCTCGAAATGGCGCTTCGTGATGGTGCGCGACGTCGACGACTGGAAGTCGGACGAGTTCGAAGTAGTGCTGAAGTACATCGACTCGCCCACGCCGAGCACGCTGCTGGTGCTGCTCGCCGACAAACTCGACGGGCGCTCGAAGTTCACGACGCAGGCGAAGAAGAAGAACATCGTGTTCGATGCGGTCGCGCCGTCGGAGCGCGACATGGTGCCGTGGCTCGAAGGCGAAGCGAAGCGGCGCGGAACGTCCTTCGCGCCCGGGGCGGCGGCATCGCTGGTGCTCACGATCGGCGCGGATCTGTCGGCCGTGAGCGACGCGCTCGACAAGCTGCAACTGTTCGCGGCCGGACGTGCCATTACCGAAAACGACATCGACACGTTGATCGCCAATGTGCGCGAGTCGTCGCAGTTCGAACTCCCCGACGCGATCGCCGACAAGAACGTGGGCAAGGCGCTGTCGATCGCGCATCAGCTGTACCGTCAGCGCGAAGCGGGCCTGCTGATCCTCGCGATGGTGACGCGGCAGATGCGCATGCTCGCGCGGGCACGTGATGCGATCGATCGCGGCGACGACCTGATGGGCGCATTGCGCATTCCGCCGTTCATCGCGAACAAGCTCTCGGGTCAGGTGAAGCGCTGGACGCAGCCGCAACTCACGCGCGCATTGAGCGCGTGTGCGAACACCGACTTGCGCTTGAAGAGCGGCGGCGGTCGCGAGCGTGATGCGCGCGTGATCGAGGATCTCGTACTGACGCTGGTGTCGTAGCGGGGAAAGCGACCTCACCCCCGCGGCTGCGCGCCCCTGTCCCTCCGACGCCCGCACGTCAACCGCGCAGCGCAGGCGTCGTCGAAAGAGGGGTTGGAATGATCGATGGCGTGGCGTGCGCGCTTGCTCCCGAGGCGCGTGGCGAGAGCGATCCGGTTGGACCGCGACCCCGCCCTCCGCACACACGTCGACGATCCCCACCCACCGCCACTGGCGTCTCAGCCCCTCTTTCGGCGACGCCTGCGTCCACGCGAACCACGGTGGCGTCGGAGGGAGAGGGGCGCGCGGCAGCGGGGGTGAGGTCGTCCTGCTTCGCGACTACGCGAGGCCTGCGAACACGGTCTGCACGTCGTCGTCGTCGTCGATCGCCTCGAGGAACGCGATGACCTCGGCGCGCTTCGCTTCGTCTTCGATCGCGACCGGGTTCTTCGCACGCCACACGAGCGCAGCCGACGTGACCGTCCACTTGCGCTCGGTGAGTGCCTTCGAGACCACGTCGAGCTGCGCCGGATCCGTGAAAAACCGCGTCTGTCCCTCGTCGCCTGCTTCGAGATCGTCGGCGCCGCATTCGATCGCGGCCTCGTCTGGATCCGCGCCGGGCGGCGGAGTCGCCTCGACCTGACCGAGCCGCGCGAAGTCCCAGCTCACTGCGCCGGCCGCGCCGAGCTGCCCGTTCTTCTTGAAGAGCCCGCGGATGTTCGCCGACGTGCGGTTCTTGTTCTCCGTGAGGCACTCGATGATCACCGGGACCATGTGCGGCGTGAAACCTTCGTAGGTCACCGTGTCGTACTGGATGTTCTCGTCGAGGAGCCCGGCGCCCTTCTTGATCGCGCGCTCGAGCGTGTCTTTCGTCATCGACGCTTTCTTCGCGGCTTCGACCGCCATGCGAAGTCGCGGATTCGTCGAAGCATCAGGACCACCGCGCGCGGCGACCATGATCTCCTTCACGAGTTTCGAAAACACGCGGCCCTTGGCATTCGCCGCCGCTTCACGCCCTTTTTGCTTCCACTGCGCGCCCATTGTGGCGGTTGTCTAACACCGGGGTCGCACGCGCGTCGACCGCGAACGGTGCTTCAAGCTGCGCTGCGTACGGGCGCTACCACGTGATGCACTGCGTCCAGCGCGGCCTTCACTCGATCGGGACGCTCGCGCAGCACGGCTTCGTAGCTGGCCAGGGAGAGGCGCGCGTCGGGGAGAAGCCGCTCGAGCACTTCGATGGCGTCGGCGCGTCGCGACAGTTCGGTTCCGCCGACGACTTCCACCACCTCGGCCACCGTGGAGAGTGCCACCACGACTGCATCGGCATCCGCATCGCTGCTTTTCGGTTCTTCGAGTCGCCTTGTAGTGACGAGCGCGTCGATGGCCGGGAACCAGCGCGCGTACCGGCGTTCGAGGGCGCGTCGATCGCGTTGCAGCGCCTCGGTCTTGGCGCGCTCGCCCTCGGAGAGATCGATCTCGTCGGCGAGTCCGAGTTCGTGACGTGCGCGCGATTCGAGATCCAACGCTTCGAGTGCTTCGACATCGTGCTGCTTGCCGAGCGACGCGAGATCTTCGACGAGCGTGCCGACGGCGTCGCGCAGCAATGAAGCGCGTTCGGTCATGGTCTTCGCGCCGAACGCGCCCATCGGAAGATGGATCGCAGGGCCGTCGTCCAGTTCGCCGCTGGCCATCTGCACGATCGCCTCGTCGGGTATGTGGTGATAGAAGGCCGGCTCGCCGCGCCCGCGTTGCCTTGCGACGAGATCACGCAGCGCAGTGTTTTCCTGGCCGAGCGCGATCACACTGATCCCGACGCGCAGGTCGCCGAGTTCCTCGCGCGCCGCGGTGATCGCGGCTTCGTCGACCGGTGACTCGCCATCGGTGACAAGAACGATCTGCGCACGCGCGAGGTCGGGTTCGATCGCACGCGCTTCCTTCACCTGCGCGAGGCTGGCCAGGAGCGCCAGCTGGATGTCGGTGCCGCCGCGCCGCACCATCGAGACGATGTCCTCGATGCCCGCGATCGCCGTCTTGTGCGAATCGACGCGCGCCACCGGCCCGAGCGATTCCGAGAAGAAGCGGTAATAGAGCACCACGCGCGCGGCCTTGCCGAACTGCTGCAATCGGCGCGCGAGCGTCGCGAGTTCGGTGACGATGATCGCGTCACGCAGTCGTGCACGCGGACCGACCATCGAGCCCGATCCGTCGAGCAGGTACACCCGGACCTCGCCGCGCCTGACCGTGCGCGTCTTGCGTTCGATGCGCTCGTGCACGAATCGACGCGCCAGCAATCGACCCGCCGCGAGGTCCATCAGGATGCTGCGCGGATCGCTGATGATCGCATCGGGAACGTCTGCGATGCCCTGTGCCGGCGCGAGCACGAGGTTCTGCGTCGGATACTTCACCGCCTCGAGCCGTCGTTGTTCTTCCTCGACACGCACCGGCGCGAGTGCACCGCCGACTTAGAAGCATCCATCGGTCATCAATGCCGACGTCATCAATTGCGACTCGGCGCCGCTCGCCACGTAGTTCGCCGCGGTCTGCCGGAAGTCGCGATCTTCCTCCGTCGCGCCGGGCTGGTTGTGGGCATAGAACGCGCGCGCCTGCTTGTACCCGCG
>CBIHQZ010000103.1:0-11239 GCA_966212315.1 uncultured Myxococcales bacterium | reverse complement strand
TCGCCGCGTTTCGACCCGCAATTGCCGGTGCGGCGCCTCCCGCCGAACCGTTTGCCGACGCCGCATGGGTCATCCCGATGGCGCAGTCCGCCGCATCGCAACCGGCGCGTCCGGCGCGCGACGCGGCAGACGCGATGCCCCGGTCGATCGCAGTCGCTACGGTCCCCGGCACCGGCTACGTCGTCGCGTTCGTCCTCGCGCAGCGCGTGTACACCGGATGGATGACTTCGCGTCTTGCCCCTGCGTCGCCGCTGTTCCGCGTCGCCGACAGCACCCATGCGGACGAGACAGACATTGCGTGGAACGGTCGCGAAGCCGTGCTTCTCTACACCGATGACGACGGCAGCAACGCTCATCTGATTGCTTCGCGAATGGCAGCGAATCGCGGTCCAGCCGGCGAGCGATCGATCGTCGCGCTGGCGTCGAGCGCCGCGTCGCTTGCATCACCGACGATCGCCGCACTCGACAATGGCGAGTCGTTGGTTGCGTGGATCGAATCGCCGCGCGCAGGTGGCGACACGACCGTTCGGGTTCAACCGCTTCACGCCGATCTCACACCGCGCGAAGTTCCGCATGGGTACGGAGGCGCGCACTTCACCTCGATCCGCGTGGCGTCGCGTCGAGAGCGCGTTGTACTCGCGTCGATCGCAGGCGCAGGCCGTGAGGGTCACGTGGCGGTGGCGTCGGTGCGATGCGCGGTTGCGTCCGGACCGGTCCCCGCGTCGCCGGGCGAATCGCGCGCCGAAGCGATCCCGGCGCGTCAGCCCTGATGTTCCAGCCGAGACCATCCGCGGCGTCGGTTTCACGCGTGATCGCCGCGCGCGAAAACCGCTCGTCGGTCTTCGTCGAACCTCGGCGTTGGACCATCGATCGATTCGCGCGAGCACCTGGCGGTCGAAGTTCGTGCCCGTGCGCGTGAATCGAGCCATGCTTCGACCGATGCAGTGGCGCTCGACGATCCTCGTCGCAGTCACCCTGACGACCTGTTCCGGCACTCGTCCCTTCCAGCGATTCGTGCGCGCCGACGGCACAGGGATCGTACGCATCGTCGCGTCGACCGAGGCGGCGCGGCGTGGCGATCTCGAGATGCGAGAAGCCGGGATGCGTGTGCTCGTCGCGGGTCCTGATGGCGCGCCCATCGATCACGCGGAGCCGGGATGGATTCGCGCTGCGTCATTCGCGACCCGCGATCTGCGCGCGCCGCTCGGCCCCGTTGGGATGCAACTTCGCGCCGACGGCGAGTCACTCCGAATCGTGCGCGGGACGATCGGCCCGATCGACGACGGCGGCTCGTTGAAGGTGCGATGGCACGGGGAGATGTCGACCACACGCGGGATCCTGGTCGACGTGACGCGCGACTATTCGATCGACAGCGCACGGCATGCGTTGGTCCTCGAAACGCGCATCGAACGCGTCTCGCCGGGCGCGCCGATCGTCGTGTCGGCCGGCATCGAATTACGCGCGACGAGTGGCTCCCTCTTCGCCCCCGCGCACGGGCTCGTGACCGAGAGCGGGAGCTTCGAAGTGCCCTGGCTCGCCCTCGTCGCGAACGATCGCGGCTGGGTCGCGACATCGCCCGACGGTTCACTGCGCACGGCCATCGAGGTCGATTCCGACACGGACGGCGAGCCTGCTCGCGCGATGATCGAAAGCAACGCGCGGCCACTCGCAGCGGGCGCATCGATCGCGTTCACGACGTTGCTGCTCGGCGCCGACGGCGACCTTGCCGATCTCGCGCGCATCGCATCCACCGCGCGCGGAACGCCGGGCATCGACGTGCCGATGCGCGTCACCGCGCACGATGTGATCGAGCGAAGCTTCGTCGTCGTCACCCGTCTCGACGGCGCGATCATGCTCGTCGCGGACATGGACGGCGATCGCGTGCGCGACATCCCACTCCCGGCCGGCGAATACCTCGCCTACGCGTTCGCGCACGGGCACACGACCTCGGAGGCGATCCGTTTCGACACCGCGACGCGTTCCGAAGCGCTCACTCTCGCGATTCCCGAGGGCGGACGTCTTCATCTCGTCGTTCGCGATCGCACGACGCACGCGCCACTGCCCGCGCGACTCGTCGTCCGCGGCGCACACGGAACCCCGGATCCGCTGCTGGGTCCGCTTCATGCCGCCGCCGGCGCGGGGCACGTCTTCGTCACGGTCGACGGCCGCGCCGATTTCGCGATTCCCGCCGGCGAATATGACGTCGTCGCCTCGCACGGCCCCGAGTGGAGCATCGATCGTGCGCACCTCCGCGTGACGCCAACCGAGCGCGGCGAGGCGACCTTGCAACTCGAGCACGTCGTGCCGATGAACGACTGGACCGCGTGCGATCTGCACGTGCACTCGCAACCCAGCGGCGACTCACTGGTCGCACCGGTCGATCGCGTCGCATCACTGGTGGCCGAGGGGATCGAGTTCGCCGCTGCGACCGAACACAACATCGTCGGCGATTACGGCGCGGGCGTTGCGGCTCTCCCGAGCGAGACACGCGACAATGGATCACTGTTGTGGGTGCCCGCCGTCGAGGTCACGACCGATCCCGCGCCGCATCCGATCGGGCATTTCAACGTCTACCCGTTTCCGAGCGACGGCACCGAACGCGGCGGCCCTCCCCCGTTCGAACGATCGGCATCGGCCATCTTCGCAGCGGCCCGCGCGCGCCAGGCCGACGGTGTGATCCAGGTGAATCACCCACGCATGGAGCCCGGCATCGGGTACTTCGACCGCGTCGGCCTCGACGTGCGGACCAACACCGCAACGTCCGTTCTCTACGATCCGCACTACGACGCCATCGAGATCTTCAATGGCTTCTTTCTGTCTGCCCCTCGCGAGGTCGATCGCGTCATGCACGACTGGTTCGCGCTGCTTTCTACGGGCGCGCGCTACATCGGCACCGCCAACAGCGATTCGCACGAGATCGCGTATCACGGCGCCGGCTACCCACGAACGTATGCGTACACGCCCTCGACGACGTCGCGCGCCCTCGAGCCCTCGGACGTGATCGCGGCGGTGCACGCCGGGCACGTGTTCGGCTCGAGCGGGCCGCTGCTCTTCGCACGCATCGGCGACGCGATGCCGGGGGACACCACGCGCGCGATCGACGGACACGTCGACCTCGACATCGAGGTCCGCGCGGCACCGTGGATCACGGTCGACACTGTCGACATCTATCGCAACGGCGAACTCGTCAGCGAGATTCCGATCGCTACCCGAGAGGGAGCGACGCGATTTCATCGGACGGTTTCGCTTTCGATCCCCGATGCGCCGGCGCGGTCGTTCGTCGTGGTCACCACCCGCGGCCCGCAAGGTTCGATGGAGGCAGTGCTTCCGCACCTCGATGCGGTGCCATTCGCATTCACGAATCCGATCTGGATCGATGCGAGTGCCCCGCGCGCCACGGCCACGCGACGAAGGCGCACTCGCCCTGCGCCTCCGCGTCGCGGCTCTTGACGCACGCGACGGCTCGGCCCGAGCATCGCGACGATGAGCCCGACGTCCGAACGCGACGCGTTGATCGCGCAGTACACCGAGTACGCTCGGACGCTGGTAAAAGACGTTTCGCGAAACGTTCCACGATTCGTCCGCCGCGAAGACCTGATGGCGGCCGGGATCGAGGGACTCGTCGAAGCGGCAACGCGTTTCGATCCGACCAAGGGCGCGAGCTTCAAGACGTTCGCGTACTACCGGGTTCGCGGCGCGGCCATCGATCACATCCGCCGCGCGGCGCAGAGCGATCCGTACAATCGCGCGCGCGCGTCGGCCGCGGCTGCCGCCGACGACCTGGTGCAAGCGCAACTCGGCGAACAGTCGAAGTCCGTCACCGGCGATGTCGGCGAAGCAGCGACGGCCTTGGCCGGCATCCTCGATGCTGCCGCGACTGCCTTCACGATGGGCGAATGCGCGTCGGCCCTTCACTCCGAATCGGCGGTCCGCGACGGCGAAGATGCGGTCGAGGCAATCGCTCGCCGCCAGGACGCCGAAGGACTCCACGCGGCCATGAAGACCTTGCCCGACAAAGAGCGCTTCATGCTCGAGGCCGTGTACTTCGAAGGGCTCACGATCGAAGCGGCCGGAAAACAACTCGGACTCTCGAAGAGCTGGGCCAGTCGACTACACGGCCGCGCACTCGCGCTCGCCCGCGAGGCGATCGAAAGCGCGTAAGGGAGCTCACGCCGCGATCCGCGCCGAGAATTCTCGCCTCGCCACGCAACTACGGGCCGACTCGATCCGACAAGAGACGCCAGGAGGTTTCACCATGTCGACTCGCGTCAGCTCTCCCATCGCGGCTCCCGCCATCCCTCGTTCCGCACCACGCCCCTTACCGACCACGTCTTCAACCTTCGGCGATCTCGTCGCGCGCGCTCGCACACCGAACCCATCGCCACCAGCCACGGCGCCCGCCGCATCGTCGCCCGCACGGCCCACACTTCTCGGCGACGTCTCTCGTCAACTCATCGGCCGTGTCGCGCGGGGCGAGCGCTACATGGAATCCGTCGTCCGCCAGGGACTTTCGGGGAGGGCATTCACCCCCAACGACCTGCTCGCAATGCAAGCGCAGGTCTATCGCTACACGCAGGAACTCGAACTCGTGAGCAAGCTCGTCGATCGCGGCACGAACACCGTGAAGACCGTGCTGCAGCAGGGCGGATGAGCCTCTCGCCTACGTGACGCCATCGCGTCGCCGCGCGTTTCTGCGATACCCTCGAGCATCTCTTCCCCTCACCCGCTCGAGGTCTTCCCATGCTCCGCAAGCTCACGACACTGGCCGCGTTCGCCACTGCGCTTCTCGCAGCGCCCAGCGCGCACGCACAGAACTGCACCGGCGTGGCTTACTTCGACGCATGCCTCGACGCGATCGGCGGCGCACCGGCCGATCACTCCACCCCGCGCGATCCGACGCGAATCATCGATGACATCTTTCACACCACCGACGTCCCGGCGCGCTACGCGCCCGAGTTGACGTTCGGACAGCTCATTCCCGGACGCAGCAATTTGAACTCGCTCAATTGCGCGACGGGGTCGAGCGCGGGGCAGCCGGGAACGGACCCCCGGCAGTACACCGCGTACGTGTGTCACGCAGTACCCGACGTCGCGGCGGCGGCGGCGGCATCGGTGCCGGCCGCGAGCGCGCTCAATTGGGAATGGGTGCAGAACAATCGCATTCGCAGCGACGGCGCAGTCGCCGCGGATCAAGACAGCTGCGGCGGCGACGCGCATCTGTGCGGCTTCGAAGCGCCATGGGTGAGCGGGTTCGTCTTCGACCTGCAAGGTTCTGCGAATCGCGTCGTGGTCTTCCCGATCACCGACCACGTGAACGACTCGTGCCTCGAGGCCTTCGAGTACTCGGTCTATCTCACCGACAACCCCGACTCGCGCGAGTTCGTCCCCGTCGGCGCGACGCCCGATGCCAATCGCTGGAACCGCGCCGTGCTCACGCGCGCGTTCTTGCGCGGCTGGACGAACAACCCGCTCTCCACCGGCACCGCGGCCGACATGGGGGCGCATCCCCTCGCGGACTCGTCGCCGGGTGAAGCCATCGCCGACTCCATCGCGACGGTGTGGTCGCTCCCGTGCGGCATCACGTTCCGGTACGCGTCCATCGTGTCGGGCAATGCGGGCAACCCCGATGCACGTTGCGCGTTCTACAGCAGCGAAGACGAATTCGATGCGGTCGCCGGGCTCAACGAAGACGGCTCCGCGATCTGTCCCGACGCCGACCATGACGGATTCCGCGACGCGGCCTGCGGCGGGAGCGATTGCAACGACGCCGATCCCGCCATCAACCCCGGTGCGATGGAAGACTGCCGTTCGACGTCCGACGTGAACTGCGATGGTCACGCACCGATGTGCCCGAGCGGCACGGCATGCGTGAACGGTGTTTGCGCAGCGTCGTGTCTCGAGGGTGCGTGTGCCGACGGCTTCACGTGTCTTCCGACCGGAGGCGGCGGGAGTGCATGCGTTCCCGCGGCGTGTGCGGGCGTGACGTGTCCGGCCGGACAGATCTGTGGTCCGACGGGATGTCAGGCGCCCTGCGACGGCGCGGTATGCCCGATCGGACAGACGTGCGTGTCGGGTGCGTGCGTGGACCTCTGCGCGGGCATCACTTGCGGAACGAATCAGCACTGCGAGAACGGCCGCTGCGTGCCGAGCTGCGGCTGCCTCGGATGCAGCGCGGGTCTCGTTTGCGACAACGCTTCGGGACGCTGCAACACCAGCGCGTGCAACGACCTGCCGTGCCCGTCGGAACAGCGCGATTGCCGCGGAACGCCGCGTTGCGTGTCGGGTCCGTGCGACGGCGTGCATTGTCCGCTCGGACAGAGCTGCGACTCGGGCGGGCGATGCGTGGTCGATCGCTGCTTCGGAATCGCGTGCGCGCCGCCGTTCGTGTGCGCGGATGGACAGTGCGTGGCGCCCTCGTCGGATGGTGGCACCGGCACCGACGCATCGGCCGACGGCGGCTCGACGACGGATGCGAGCACGGGCATGGACGGATCGATGGACGGGTCGACCCGCAGCGATGCCGGCGCAGACGCAGGCGGTCGCGTCGATCAGGGTTCGTGCGGATGCCGCACCGCGGGCACGCATCGCGGAACGGCCGGGTTCGTCTGGGCCGCAATGGCTGCGATCGCAGTCATCATTCGCCGTCGTCGCCGCGCGCGTCGGTGACCGATTGATCGCCGAGTGATTCGCGCGACGATCGCGTCGCGCGAGTTCGCGCGCCCCTCACCGATACGGTCGCGAACCCTCCGCGGGCCGAAGCACCGCACGCAATCCATCGATGAGATCCACGATCCGCGCGAGCGCATCCGGCGCAAAGCCGTGGTGTGCGCTGCCGGTCAGACCGTCATCGCCGAGTTCGAAAGACAACCCCGTCGCCGCCAACCGATCGAGGTGCGAGCGCGCTTCCGAGTGCAGCACGGCGCGCGCCTCGGATTCGTCGCGGGCTCGGATCGTCCAGGCGCGATCGAACGCTGCGTCGCCGACGACGAGATCGCCGATGCCGAGCGACGCCTTCACACGATCCGCGAACGACGCGGTGCGGAGCGCGAGTCCGACGCCGATCGGCTCGTGAAATCTCGCCCGCACGGTGAGGCCCTCCGGCTCCGAGTGCCAGCGCGCAGCGAGTGCGAGCGATGTCGTTGCGAACGAACCATTCAACGCGAGCGCGTTGGGCGTCATTGCCATCCCACGCGCCTGCGCGATCTGCGCGATGGCCTCGGCGTGCCCCGACTCGATCGCGATTCGCGGTGGCTCCAGCGTCGTGATCCGCGTTCCGATCTGCCGCGCGACCGCGACCGCGCCGCGCACGAGGGTCATCCAATCGTCGCTCGACGAGCTGTCCATCCGCACGGACGACGTCACCTTCGCGTCGTCCAGCCGCGGTTCACCGACACTCGCCAGGCCGCACAGCGCACCTCGCACACCGGCATCGAGCACGCGCGCGACGTTGCGCTCTTCGCGAGCCGCGGCGCGCACGTGAAAGATGCCGTCGAAGGCCGCGTCGCCGGTCTCGAACGAACCGCTCCCCGACGAGAGCGCACCGGCGAGGTTCACTTCGAGCCGAAGATCGGTCGCATGCGGGAGGAACGCCGTGATCCGCACGCCGCGCGTTCGCGATTGCGTACCGTCCAGCGAGGCCTCGACGCGGATGCCATCGACGACACCCGCTCTCTGCGACGAGAGGATTCCGCCGGCGGCGCCGAGGTTCAGCGCGCGACAGAATCCGTCGAAATCGAGCGACGCCACGCGGCTCAGCTCTGCGGCGGAGTGAGCCGTTCCATGTCGACCGAGAGCGTCTCGCGAACGTAGCGAACGGTTCGCTCTCGCATCGCGAGCTTCGTCTTCGCGTAGGCGCTCCGGGTCAGACCACCGAGGCGCGTCGCTTCGGCAATCGCGGCGGCGCGCAGCTTGTCTCCCTCTTCGAGCCGATCGAGATAACCCCATGCCACGGCGGTCTCGGGGTCCACCGTCTGCCCGAACATCGTCGCCGCGTGCAACGCGCGCTTCTCGAGACGGTCGCGCGCGAGTTCCATCGCGAGGATCGGCACCGGCATGCCGATCTGCACTTCGTTCAAGCCGATCTTGAACGCACCGCCTACGCCGATCCGAAGATCACCGGTGAGCACCACCAGCGCACCACCCGCGAGCGCGTGGCCGCTGCACGCGATCACCAACGGCATGGGGAGTTCATAGAGCTTCATCAGAAAGCCCGCGCCTCGCGACACCAGCGCGCGCGCCTGATCGACGCCGCTCATCATCTCTTTCAGATCGAACCCTGCGCAGAACCGCCCGGCGCGTCCCGCGAGCACGACCGCGGCCGCCTCGCTCTCGGCGCGATCGAGCGCCGACGAGACGCTGTCCATCATCGCGTACGACAGCGCGTTCGCCTTGCCGTCGTCCATCGTGATGACAGCGACGTTGCCTTCGAGTTCGTACTTGCACGGTTGATCACTCATGACTCGTTCATCCATCCCTTCGATCGAACATTGCGGTCATCACTCGAGCACGCAGCCGAAACGCGGCGAAACCCAGCGCGCCCGTGCGCTCCAGAAGAGCACCGCGGCGGTCTCGACGGTCTTCGCTTCGTGATCGATTCGGAAGGTCTTGAGGTTCGGGCTCGCGCGCGTGAAGCGTTCGCAGAACGCATCGGTCTGGTGCATCACGAACACGCACGTGCAGATCTCTTTCGCCGCGTACGACGTGAGAAGCTGCAGATCGTTTCGCGCGTACAGACGCGGTTGCGCGTGCGGATCGGCACAACCGAAGAGGCTCAGTGCTGCCAGAGCCGCCGTCGTGATCGCGAGTCTCATCGCACCACCGCCAGCGCGCGTGAGACGAACCCGTTGAAGAAGCCTTCCGGCGGATCGCGGTCGTCGGCGACGCGCACGATCACGGTGTCCATCGACGGAACCACGGTGATCGATTGCCCCCAGTGTCCACGCGCTGCGAAGGCGTCTTCGGGAACGTCGGGCCACGGCGTGGTGACGTGCTGCTCGGCCACCGGACGATTGAGCCAGATCTGGCGCCCCTGCACGTCGCCCGGGGACGTATCGAGCAACGCGCCGGTGCGGAACACTTCGCTCGGCGTCGTCGAATCGCGCACCCAGTTCTCGGGGAGGATCCGATCACCGTTCCAGCATCCGTCGTTCAGGAGGAAGAAGCCGAACTTGGCGAGGTCACGCGGCGTGGCGTGGAAGAAACTCGAACCGATGGGCACTCCGCGTGTGTCACGTTCGAGCACCGCGCTGTCCATCCCGAGCGGTGTGAAGAGTTCCGTCCACGGATAGTTCTCGTCTTCGCTCCGTCGCATCGCGTAGTCGAACACGCCCGAGAGGAGCGTCGCGTCGCCCGACGAGTACATGTACGTCGTGTTCGGGAGCGCGCGCGCATCGTGTCCGATGATGAAGCTGACGACGTCCTCGTGCCCTTCGCCGTAGAGCATCGCGAGCACCGACGAGGCCTGGTTCGACTGATTCTCGTACGACTCGGTCCACGCGAGTCCGGAGCCGAATTCGAGCAGATTCTGAACGGTGATGCTGCAGTTGTCCTGGCGCGGAAGGCTCATCCCGAGGTGCGCGCAGATCGAGTCGGTGATCGAGAGTGCGCCGCGTCGGACTGCGATGCCGGTGAGCGCGTTGGCGATCGTCTTGGTGACCGACCAGGTGTAGTGCGGCATCTCCGCGGTGAAACCGCGGGCATAGCGTTCGTAGAAGATCGCGCCCTGGTGAATGATGATCACCGCGTCGGTGCGCGCGCCGAGTCGCTCCTCGTCCGCGCCGGTCAGCGTGAATGCGAATCGCTCGAGTTCCGCGATCTCCGTCGCACGCATCGTCGCGATCTCGTCGGTGCGCGACATCCATCCGCGCGTAGGCCACATCGGTCGCGCCGGACAATTCGCGGTCTGTGCCGTCGCGACCTCGCTCGCGGCGATGACCGCGCAGCACGCCACGAATGCGATCGATCGACGCATCATCAGAACACCCCCGCAACGAGCGGCACCGAGAAGCTCTGCGCGGCGTAGGGATCTTCCAGTCGTCGCGCGTCCGGATCGACCCGAGAAGCGAGTGGACGCATCGACGGCGATTCGTTCGTGCGTCGCGCCACACGGCGTCGCGCGTCGAGGACCCAGCGTGGACGCGTCGCGTGCAGCACGAGGGTGACGCCGGCCGGGAGCACTGCCGAGACCGCGAGGCTGAAGAGCGAGAACGACAATGCGTTACGCACCGACACGCCTGACACGGCACCCGCGGCGATGCTCGCGATGCTCGTCGCGAGTGCGGGCCAGATCGCAGGATGCATCGAGGCGACGCCCGGGATCAGCATGTTGCCCGCGACGACTTCGGCGCCGGTAACAACAAACGAGGGCACGAGCGTGAAGATCAACAACGACGGAAGCGCCGCGCCGACGAGATTGTTGGAGAGCGACCCGAGGTACGTGCCGAGTGCGAGCGACAGCGGGACGGTGACCGCGGCGGCGCCGAGTCCGACAAGGTATTCGGTCGCTGCCAGACGCAGGGGCGTGACGCGCTGCGCGGCCCTCACATTGGGCGGCAGGTCGACGGCCTGCGTAGCCGTCGGCGGTGGTGGTGCGACGACGACTACGCGCGCGGTCGTGTCCATGCCGTACGCGGCCGTCGGCGAGACGAGTCGCGGTTCGTCCGCGTATGCATTCACGCCCGCGAGAAACACCGCGCCGAACGAGCACCACCACGCTGTCTTCACGTTCGCGCCTCCGTCTGCCGCGCCATGCGACGCGTCATCGTTCGCCCGTCACAGTTCGATCGTCACGCCTCGATCGCGCAAGTCGATCGTGACGCAATCCTGCTCGGAACCGTCTTCGAACACGAGCACCGTGAAGTCCGTCGGCGCATCGAGCGCGATCATCGGATGATGCCAGACGCCCGGGCGGTAGCTCACGCCCTGCGTCGGCGTCGCTTCGAACGCGCGCAGGGTCGAGAGATCGGGTGCGTCGCCGCCGAGCGCCACGAGCACGAGGTATCGCTTCGCGTTCATCGGAACGAACACTTGCGTCGAGTGCGGATGCTTCTCGAGCAACGCGAGTTGCATCGGCCACTGCGTGCGCGGCACGCAGCGGAAGCTCGCGATGTTCGCGCGCGCATCGGCGCGGTTGTTCACGAGATCACCGAGCCAGTCACGACGCCGCGCGGTCCCTTGATTCGCAGCCTTGTCGACCACGTCGTCGCGATCGGCGGACAGCACATCGCCATACGATGCGTAC
>CBIHQZ010000102.1:0-11242 GCA_966212315.1 uncultured Myxococcales bacterium | reverse complement strand
CCCACACGAGCACTCGGTCGTACGTGACGTTCGCAACGGGCTGTCCGTGCCAGCTCACCGCAAGAAGGTTCGCGCCGCCCGACACGGTGGTGATGCGAAGCGCACGCTGCCCCGCGAACATCGCGCGGAGGTAGCCGAAGTAGTTGCGCGCGCCGTAGTCGAACGGATCGTCGGCGCGATCGAGGCCGAAGAACGAGTACGCCACGAAGCGTCCATCGGCGTAGAGCCGGTCGTATTCGGGGTATGCCGCTTCGTTCGATTCGAGCGGTGAGAGGTTCATCACCACCGGCAAGAAGCGACGCTGCGTCTCCGACACGGCGACCTGATGATCCGGATCCGAGAGCTGTCGTCGGTCCGCGTCCACACGATCGAGTTCACTCTGGATCGCCGCGCTGCAGGTCGGAAGGCTCGGATCGAAGTGGTACCAGATCGTCGCGGCGGTCAGATCTTGCGTTCGATCGGCCTGACAATCGCGGATGATGTCCGCGGCGTAGCGGCTGTAATCCGTGCGGAAGAGAGTCGCGGTCGGCAGCGTGTTGCTCACCGCGAGATCGCGCGGAAGCACCGCGCGGGCGCGATAGGTGAACCGCACGCGCAACATCGTGCGCGCCGGTGCACTCGGATTCGCAGGGTCGACGACGGTGACGGTCTCGCGCACGAACGACGCGGTGTTGATGATCGGCTGACGTTCCGAGAGTCCGACGTCCATCGTGCGCGCCGCGCCGAAGAGCACGCGCATCTGACTGCGCACCGCCGCAACGATCGTGTCCTGGGTGGCGTTGGTGGGAACGAGAACGTGCCCCTGCACCACGACGCGACGACCGACCGCGGTCGCGCCGACGATCTGATCGGTGCCGTACGAGTCTTCCTGATCGGGATTGCCCGGATCCTCGCTGCCATCGGCGGCGCATCCGGGAAAGGCGGCGAGAAGTGCGAGAGCCAGGGTGCCGATACTCACGAAACGAGCGGAAAACAGCATCGAATCTCCTCGGGCTCGGGACGCGGGACCACGTGTATCCGGGGCTACCGTTCCCGTCAATGCCCTACATGGTGGGATATCGGCGCCCCCTGACGATGGTTGCGGGTTTTCGCGATGCGGCGCCCCGCCATTCGCCGGTAGAACGCCGATGTGTCGAGCAGAGCAATCAACCCGCGGCGCTGTTCACTGGCGGTCGCACTCACCGGCGCCATCGCGTGTGCGTTCGCACCGCGCGCCGAGGCCGACGTCGTTCATCAAGTGCGGCAGGGCGAGACGCTCGCGTCGATCGCCGATCACTACTACGGCGATGCCTCGCGCGAGGCGCTGCTCGTCGCGGCGAACGTACTCAACGCGCAGGGCAACCTCTCGATCATCCCGGGCATGCGGATCATGGTGCCGTCGGTCGGGTACTACCGTGTGCAAGCGGGCGACAGCTGGCTGCACATCGCGCAGCGCGAACTCGGTGGCGGCTCGCGCGCGCTCTATCTCGCGCAGGTGAACAACGCCAACGCGCTCGTCCCGCCCGCGCCCGGGTCGGTGCTGCGCATCCCGTATCTGTTGCGCTACGTGGTGCTCGGCGACGAAGCACTCGCGGACATCGTGCGTCGGTACGAAGGCGATCGAATGACCGTTCCGTTCGTGCTCGAGTTCAACCATCTGTCGTCGTCGCGGATGCAACGCGGGCAAGTGATCCTGCTGCCGATGCCCGACGTGACGTTGCGCGAAGAGCCGGTGTGCGAAAGTTCCGCGCCGCTTCAACGGGCCAACGTGGTGCAGCGGCAGGTCGATCGCGACATCCCGGCGCTCGAGTCGTTGGTCGCGCATGGGCAATACGTGGAAGCAGTCGCGCTCGGATCGCATCTCGCGCGGTCGGGACCACTGTCGGTGTCGCAGCGATTGTCGGTGGATCGCGCGCTCGCCGAAGCGACGTGCGCGCTCGACCGGACGGACCTCGCGGCCGAGGCATTTCGCGATGCGCTCGAAGCCGATCACAGCTTCGCGCTCGACGAGAACACCACCTCGCCGAAAGTGCTCGAGGCGTTCGCGATCGCGCGCGGTCTCGGGAGTGTTCGGCAACTGGCACCCGCGCCGCCGACCGCTCGTCCGGACACCGCGCACTGAGTACGTCGCACGCGCGTGATAGCGTGGCGCAATGCGCAACGCGTGGTGGTTGGCGGCACTCGCGGCGGGGGCGATCGCGTGCGGACCGATGGCGGTACCGGACGGAGGCGATGCGGCACCCGATGTACACGCGACGTCGGATGGCGCGTCGGGTCGTGATGCCGTCTCGAACGACGCGGTAGCCGTCGACGCCGACGATGTCGTCGCGACGTCGGACGGCGCGGTCGATGCGAGTGCGGATGTCGCCGACGCGAGCGTTCCTGCAGGACCATACGCCGCCCTCTACGTCGATCGTTTCGACACGATTCTCCCCGACGGCACGCAGCGAAACGCGCTTCTCGCATGGGCGCAGCGCAATGGGTTCAACACGCTCACCCTCTACGATCTCGGCACCGTGCTCACCACGACGTCACTGCGCGATCTGCTCCCGGCGTTCGTGCACGAGGCGCATGTCACATACGGGCTGCGAGTGGTGGCGATCGCAGGGCGCGGACCGCAATTCATGACCCGCATGCGTGCATACGACGATGCGCGCAGCGATCTCACCGAGCGCTTCGACGGCTACAACCTCGAACGCGAATGGTGGAACTCGGACGGAACGTTCGCGGACTACACCGGCGACCTCATGGCGATGGAAAGCGCCGCGCACGGAAGTGCCCCGTCGCACACGGGTGAGGAATACGTCGGGTGGTTCACCGATCCGCTCGGGACCGCAACCGAAGCCGAGATCGCCACCGCACTCGTTGCGCACAGCGATCGCACGCTCGTGCACGACTATCGCCGCGCGCCCGATCTCGAGTACACGCGCACCCGCCTCGAGGCACTCGCCCGCTCCGCGATGGGCGCGGGACGCACGTTCGACATCGTCGTGATCTTCAGCGGCGAGGCGACGAGCCACGGCGATCCGAACGACTTCATGGGTGAGTACTTTCGCGCGAGCGGCGGCAATCACACGTTCGCCGACGCGTTCGCCGAGTACGAGCGACAGTGGAACAGCACGTCGTTCGCAGGGCGGAGCGCGCTGCATCTCGCGGGGTATCAGGTGTACGCGTACTCGCACGCGGCGTGGGCGCGCCCGTAGCCCCACGGCCGCGCTGCGTCGCGGAACGTCGTTTGAATCGTTCTGCAACTCCCTGCGCTCGGAAGCGCAATGGACGAGGAGGACACAATGATCGACCAACTGTTAGAGCAATTTCTCGCGTCGCCAGACGCCGACGAGGCACGAGCTGCGCTGCGTGATCAGCACGGTCTCAGCAATACCACCGCGCAGGATTCACTCGCTGAAACCGCGCGCGCATTGCACGCCACCACGGCGTCGTCACCCGCGCCGTTGATGGGACACGAAGGCGGCCTGCTCGGCGCCCTCGCGGGGCTGATTCCGGGGCTCGGCGGCAGCGGTCCGCTGTCGACCAACACGACAGGCACGGGCGGTCCGCTGGCTGGGCGCGCGGGCGACATGATCGCGAGGCGAACCGGACTCGATCCCCGCACCGCCGCGATCATCGCCGCCACCGCGATCCCCTTCCTGCTGCGCTTTCTGAAAAGCCGCGCCGGAGCGTCGGCCGCGCCGCAGCAACCGGGCGTGATGCCGCCCTCGAGAGGACCCGCTGGCGTGATGCCGCCGCCGCAGCCGCAGCCTCCGATGGCGACGCCGCAAGCGAGAGAAAAAGCACCGATGGCGCCCGACGCGAAGACCGAGAAACGAGCCGGCAGCGACAGCGCCGAGAAGCCGGTCGCACCGTGGAAGCGGATGTTGTGATGCGCTGAGCACTCGCGTCGCGGCGTGCGCGCATAGGTGCGCGCGACCGCGGAGCGCGAGTCAGGGCAGGCCGTATCCGAGAAGAGATTCCATCGTCTGCCCTTCGCATCCGGGGTCCGGGCTCACGAAGTGATCGGTCCCCGCCCCGACGCGACAACGATAGATCGGCAACGCACCCGCAACGGGATCGGTGTACGCGTGCCCGACCGGACCGAGCGTCGATTGCCCTTCGCATCCCGGATCGCGCGTCAGCATGTTGTGCGTGCCGACGCGACATTCGTAGAGCATCACGGTGCCGGGTTGCGCATCGCGCCAGAGGCGCCAGCTGCGCTCGCTCGCGAATCCCGCGGGAGCCACGCGTGACGATGCCCAGTGCCCGCGGCTCGCGTTGTAACTCCGGCGCACTCGCGTGTACGGCACGTCTTCGAATCCGCACGAGAGCATCGGCGGCATCGTGTCGTTGCGATTCGCGAGCGCCCAGACCGCCCACGCCGGTTTCGCGCTGCCGTCCGCGTTGCGGAGACCGAGACCGAGCCCGCTCGCGACTTCGACCGGATGATCGACCATGCGGTGATAGACGTAGTTGTCGATCCCCGGCGTGCCGAGCACGTTGCGAAACGAATCACACACCGCGGTGGCCTGCGCTGCGCCGGAAGAGTTCGGCGCGATGGAGTTGACGCCGCTCTCGGTGAGTTCGACTTCGAGCGCCGATGGAACGCCGGGAAACGTCTGTCGCAGCCATCCGAGCAGCGTGCCGAGATTGCCGTACGTCACGCGCGGAGCGTCGTCGGGCGAGAAGTTCGGCCGCAACAGATCGGGCGGATACGGGTGATACGCCACGTGCCAAGCGCGCGGCGCGACCATCGGTGCGAGCCGCGTGAGAAACGTCTGTACCGACAAGAGCGGCGATGATGCGGCCGGTGCATCGAAGGCCGTGCCGAAGTGGTGCTCGAACGAGAAGAGCACGCGCGCGGTCGGCTGCTCGAGCGCGACCGCGTCGTAGGCCGCGTTGTACACGGCCGCGTACTGCGAGACCCACGCGTTCACGTCGCACGCGCCCGCGCCCTGTCCGCAGCCGATGTCGAACCAGTCGTTCGCGTTCACCTCGTTCTGGATCACGAAGTCCGCGATGCGACCGTTGCCGTGATGGCCGTCGTAGCGTCGCGCGATCGCGCGCACGAAGCGGCCGTAGTCGTTGGGATCGTTCGGCGCGCAGAACCACTCGAATCCGGGGCCCGCCGGCGTGCAGGTGCGGCCGGTGCGAGCCCACGTCGGGGTGCCGTACACGACCGCCGTGACCACGAGGCCGCGCGCGCTCCAATCGCGGATCGCGTTGTCGACGTTGGCGTCGACCGTGAAGCAGTGACCGTCCATCTCGATGTCCGCGCCGCACGGCGGTGCACGGCGCGAAGGTTCCCAGAGGGCCCATACGAGATTCATCGCCACGCCGCCGGTGTTGTTCCCTGCGATCTCGTCGGCGTTCGGCCAGAAGTCGGGCTGCAGC
The DNA here is from genome assembly GCA_966212315.1 of uncultured Myxococcales bacterium. GTDB lineage: Bacteria > Myxococcota_A > Polyangia > Polyangiales > CBIHQZ01. The sequence goes on along the minus strand of CBIHQZ010000102.1, from coordinate 5,878 downwards.
GACTTGATGCGATACGCGCTGCGTGTCGGATACGGCAGCGGCGCCGGGCGCGCACAACGATGGTCCGTGCCGCACACCTCGGGGTCGCTGCACGTGGTGGAGCAGGCGACGGTGGTGCCGCATCCGTTGTCGATCGATCCGCACTCGCCGGCACCGCACCCGCGAGGCACGCATGGTGCGTCGCTGCGAGGTGCGTCCATCGCGACCGGCGTGTCGATGGGGGGTGCCACGGTGTCGCCGGCGGCGTCGTCCGTGATCGTGTCGGTCGGAGATCCGTCGCGCACAATGGCCGCGTCGCTGCGCGCATCGACCCTTGCGTCGGTCGGAACCGTTGCGACGGCACACGCGCAGAGCGCTGCCGCTGCGATCGCGAGACGAGCCGCACTGAGTTTCATGCCGACAAGCTACCGCCCCTTGGCGCCGTGTTTCTTCTTCTTCGGCTTCTTCGCCCGGCGGCCGCGCTCGAGCATCGGTGCCAGGCCATCGAGCATCGAGTGCAGACCGACTTCGAAAATGCGATCGAAGTCGAGTTCGAAACCTTCCCGGAGGCGCTGATAGACGGATGCAAACACCGGGAACTGCCCGGACCCGGCCAGCGCTTCGAACGCCGACGCCTGACCGCGCATCCAGTCGTCGTCGCTCATGCCCGACTCGCTGGCCGCCTGCGCCTCCGCTTCGATGTTGCCCGCCAGACCCTGCACGTATCCGTGGAGCGCGATGTGAATGTTCATCATCTCGGCGGCCTCGAGATCGCGGCCGTCGAGCGCCCGCAGGACCCACTCCGCGAGCGACAAGGCGTTGGGCAGCGGCTGGGGACGGGTGATCTTCATGACCTGCGCGAGCCATGGATGACGCCGAAACGCGCGCCATTCGAGTCGCGCGGCGATCTCGAGCTGCGGCCTCCATCCCGGCGGCGGCGTCGACGGGAGCGACTCTTCCGAGAGCACCGCGTCGGTCATCCGGATCATCAGCGCGTCCTTGCCCGGAACATGACGGTAGAGCGACATCGCCGAGACCCGCAGCTTCGCCGCGATCGCGCGGATCGACACCGCAGTCAGCCCTTCTGCATCCGCGATCTCGATCGCTGCGCGCACGATGCGTTCGGGTGAGAGTTCCTGGTCGGGTTCGTCCGCAGTGCGATACGAGCTACGCCGCGTCGCCCCGGCCACCACGATACCGACTCTCGCCGTCGCATAGGCGAGACCCTCGCGGCACAGCATGTCGAGCGCGCGCGTGGCGGTGGCCATCGCGACGCCGTACTCGCGCGCGACGTCCCGTGTGGACGGGAGCCGATCGCCTGCGCGCAACGCACCCGAGGTGATCTTGCGGCGCAGGTCGCTGGCGATGCGTCGGTAGGGAGACTCGTGCGAGCCGCGCCGAAGCTGGGTCATGCTTCTGTACTAGTACAGATGACCGCACTTTTTCAAGCCGGCGTCATGCTCGACGAAAAGGCGCTGGATGCCGTTACGACGCGTCAAGAACCGTATCCTAGTGCACGACGCAGCGAGCGGGCGAGTCGTCAGGACATGCTTGCGGCGACGCTGCGTACACCGTATCGACATCGCGCGTACACCGTACGCGAAGGAGCACGGAAGCATGTCGAACCTTGATGTCTTGATCGTCGGCGCCGGAATCGCGGGGCCGGCACTCGCCCATTGGCTGGTCCGCGCAGGCCATCGCGTGATTGTCATCGAGCGCGCCCCCGCGTTGCGAGTAGGCGGGCAGGCGGTGGACTTTCGCGGCCCCGTCCATCGCGCGGTGCTCGAACGGATGGACCTATGGGACGCGATTCACGAGCAGCAAACGAACCTCGGTGACCACACACTGCTCGACGTCGAGGGCAACGTCTGCGTGACCCTGCCGGCGTCGATGATGAGCGGTGACGTCGAGATCCTGCGCGGCGATCTGTGCCGCCTGCTCTACGAGCGAACGCGCGACGGCGCGGAGTACGTGTTCGGCACGACGGTCACCGCGATCGAGCACGGTCGCGACGACGTGCGCGTGACCTTCACCGATGGCACCACCCGTCGCTTCGATCTCGTCGTCGGTGCCGATGGACTTCGCTCGGTGGTGCGCGAACTCGCATTCGAGCGCGCCGCGCATCGCCTGCGATTCCATGGCTACTACGTGGCCGGATTCATCCTGCCGAATCTTCTCGGCCTCCGGCGCGCCGGCGTGACCTACAGCGTGCCCGGGGGTCGCGGCGTGAGCATCTCGAGTTCGCGGTTCGACGACGCCCGCGCGCTCTTCGTCTTCGCATCGGAGTCACTCGCGTTCGATCGCGGCGACAGTGCTGCGTACACGCGAGTCGTTCGCGAAGCCTTCGGGCACGTGGGTTGGGAGACGCCGCGATTGTTGGACGCGATGGAACGCGCGGACGATCTGTACTTCGATGCCATCGCAAGTGCCGACGTCCGTTCGTACGCCTGCGGGCGAGTGGGACTACTCGGCGATGCCGCGTGGGGCGGCACGATCGGCGGGCAGGGAACGGGCCTCGCAATCGTCGGCGCGTACGTACTGGCCGGTGAAATCGCAGCGGCCGGCGGCGACCATGCGACGGCGTTCACGCGCTACGAAGAGCGCATGCGCGCGTTCGCCACGCGCTGCCAGTCGGGCGCATCGCGCGCGGGGGCATTTCTCGCGCCGCGAACACGATGGGGACTCGCGCTGCGGAACTACAGCCATCGCGCACTCACGTCGCGGCCGCTCATCGGGCTTTTCGAACGGATGGTGCGCTCGGCCGCGGAAGATCTCGCGCTCCCCGAATACGCGTTGTGATCGATCAGACTGCGGGCGCGACGACTCGCTTCGAGCGGCGCACGTACGCAACGCCGCACGCGATCGCAGTCGCCACGCCGATGAGTTGCGACGTCGACACGCCGTGCCACACGCCGCGCTCGTTGTCGTCACGCGCGATCTCGAGGAGTGCGCGCGCGATGCCGTAGAGCGCACCCGCCGCGAGGACGATCTGCCCGTCGAATCGGCGACGGCGCCAGAGCGACACGAGCGTTGCGACGAGTGCGAACCCGACCAGGCTCTCGTAGAGCTGCGTCGGATGCACGGGCACGCTCGCATGCGCGCTTCGATCGAGGAAACAGAGCCCGTCGTGGAAGTCGCCGTGCAGTCGCTCGATGCAGTGCGTGCGATCGATGCGCAATCCTTCGAACGTGTGCTGCAACCACGCGGGCGAACCCTTGTCGTCGTCCCAGCGTGGGAAGGTGCCGACAGCGCGGAGCCAGCGCGGCGCACCGCTCGGGAGTGGCTTGCCGAAATCGCAGCCGTAGAGAAAGCAGCCGATGCGCGTGATCGCGAGGCCGAGCGCCACCGCGGGGGCAGCCGCGTCGCCCCATTGCCAGAACGAGAGGCCGTGCCGACGGAGATAGATCGCGCTCCCGGCCGCGCCGCCGAGGAACCCGCCGTACGCGACCAGACCGCCGGTGCGAAGCGCGAACATGGTTGCGATCGAGAGTCGATGCGTCTCGGGATCGCGGAACTCGGCAAGGTTCGTGACGACGTACAGAACGCGCGCCCCGAGGATTGCAGCGATGCCCGTGAACAAGAAACAGTCGGTGACGCGATCGCGCGGGAGGCCGAGTCGATCGGCGAGTCGCGTGCTGACGAACCATCCGGCGACGAACGAGATGCCGAGCATCGCGCCGTACGAATAGATCGGGATCGAGCGCCAGGACGCGCCCCACACCGCGCGATCGACGAGACCGCGACCGAACGCGCGCAGTGCGTAGAGCAAGCGCGCCGCGATGTTGCCGTCGGGAATCGCGAGCCCCGACGCGTACACGAACAGACCGATGCCTACGGCGATCGAGATCAGCGCATTGGCTGCTCCGTCGGCGGGAACCCGTTCGTGATCGGGCGCGGTCTTCAGCGCGCGCCGGTTGTACGTGACGACGAGCGAGAACAGTCCCCACGCGATGAGAGCCGGCGCGACGAGTTTGAAGAACAGACCAGGCAGCGTGACGAGCACCGGGTGCATCGGCGGTCAGCGCAGCGTGGTGAGGTAGTCGATGAAGAGCGGGGACTCCCACTCGATGGTGTGGTCGAAGCGCGCGCGGATCACGCCATCGCGATCGATGACCCAGGTCTCGGGGAAGAGCCGCGTGCCGTACTTGCCGGTCACGACCTGACGACGCGGATCGAAGAGGATCGGCGCATGGAAGTTGCGCGGGATGAGCGGCGCGATCGCGTTCCATTCGGAATCGACGGTCACCATCAACAGGGCAACGTCACTGCGTCCGTTCACGATCTCGTCGAACGCCGGAATGCTGGTCTGTAATTCCTCGACGCAAGGCCCGCAGGTGCGAGTCCAGAAGTGCAGGACGACCGTCTTGCCGCGGTACTCGCTGAGCCGATGATGGTGGCCTTCGCGATCGACGAGATCGAAGTCGGGCGCGCTGCGGTTCTCGCCCGTGTAGCTCGGGTTGAGATAGCGAACGAGTGTCTCGGGTGCGCGCCGCCCTTCGCCGTCCTTGGCGGTCGTCGCGAACACACTCACCGCGCCGATGGCGGCGAGCACGAACGCGGCTTGTCCCATGCGGCCGATCGGCGTCGTCATTCGATCGCTCCGTGGTCATCGTCGTTGCGCGCGGCGCGGTCGAGTCGTTCGCGCAGCGCGGCCGGGTCGACGCGATACTTGAACGCCTTGCGTCCGTTCACGAGGATCACCGGCACTTCGTTGGTGTACTTCGCGACGAGTTCGGGGTCGCTGTCGACGTCGATGACATCGAACTCGAACTCGCGCTCGCGACGCACTTCTTCCACGACGGCCTTGGCGACATCGCAGAGATGGCAGCGAACGCGGGTGTAGAAGGTGACGCGCAGGGTGGTCATCGAGGAGTCGTGGCGTGAGTACGTAGGCGACCGGCGCGCGAAGGTCCAGCGCCCGATGCGGGTTCAGCGCTCGGGATGCGCTGGTTCGCGATGGGGCGCCCCTTCGCCGCGGTTCACACGGCGTACCGGAATGCGCCGCCCGCCCTGCACGAAGGCGACGTTGCCGGTCTCGTCGGCGCTGGCGGCCTGCTCGAAGAGCGTGAACGACGCGTTGCGAGAAAACCGCGCCGGGAGTGTGCCGTTGCGAACCTCGCAGTACGGAACGTCGTCGGCATCGACACGCAGGGTGGCGACGTCGAGAGGTTCGATGCTGCCGTCCGAAAGTTCGAGATCGATGCGCTCGGCCGACGCGACGGTGACCGAACGCACGACGAGAGGCGCGTCGTCGACCGTGATGAAGCACCAGTCGAGTGTGTTCTTCAGGATATAGCGATCGGTCTCGGGATCGATGGCCACCCAGCTCGCGAGTGCGCGCGCGAGCTTGTCGTGAACGACCTTTTCGCCTTCGTGCCAGACGTAGCCGTCGCGATCGATGCGGATGCGGCTCTCGCGCGTGAAGCGGAAGGGAGGCTCGGGTGTGGAAGTGGGATCGCTCATCACTCCACCGTGTAGCGCACGGCGGTGTCGCCTTCACGCAACTCGATGCGGTAGTTCGCCACGACGTTGGTGAACGTCTGGATCGTGCCTGCGGCATCGGGCCATCGCACTTCGACGCGGTCGATCGTGCAGTTCGCACCGAGTCCGAAGTGCGCGGGTAGTTCGGTGCCCTCGCCCGAGAAGTGCCCCCACACGCCGTTGATCTCGCGGGTCTGCGTCACGCCCCCCGCAGTCACGCGCACGCGCGCGCCGATCGCGCTGCGATTCGCGCCGCCCGCGCCGCGTCCCACCAGGCGGATGCTGGTCCAGTTCGCTTCGCTCGCAGTGTTCTCGTAGACGCGAAGCTCGTTGCCGTTGCGCCATCGCATGGCGCAGTCGCGGGCCGTCGAACTGCCGACGATCACGTCTTGATCGCCATCGTGATCGAAGTCCGCGA
>CBIHQZ010000101.1:0-11257 GCA_966212315.1 uncultured Myxococcales bacterium | reverse complement strand
AGGCACTTGCGGGCTCGATCATCACGAAGAGCACGCCGCAGTCGCCGGAGCAGTTGCTTCATGACACGGCGCTGTTCCTCCACCGGTTGCAGCGGAACTCGCGTTCGCGCCTCGACGCCTCCGCCGAGACCACCACCGCTGCGGCCGAAGACGCGACTCGAACACCGGACGCCGAGAAGCACGACGACGCTTCGCTCGCGGGACGCCACGTGCTCGTCGTCGACGACGATGTCCGCAACATCTTTGCGATCACGAGCGCGCTCGAGAGCCACGGTGTCATCGTGGAGTTCGCCGAGAACGGGCGGGACGCGATCGCAATGCTCGACAGGGGAAAGCAGTTCGATGCGATCCTGATGGACCTGATGATGCCCGAGATGGACGGCTACCAGACGATCGAGGCGATCAGGAAGGATCAGCGATTCGAACGCGTGCCGATCATCGCGGTCACGGCAAAGGCTCATAACGCAGACCGTGAGAAGTGCCTCGCCGCCGGTGCCTCGGACTACCTTCCCAAGCCCGTGGACATCGACCAGCTCATCGCACTTCTGCGCCGCCGAGTGAGTGCATGACAGTGATGCGACGGACATCGACGGACGAATCGCTGCTCTCGGACCCGGCGCTCGACGTGCCGGGTTCCGACGAGCCGCTTCGCCCTGACATGCCCGTCTCGTTGCTGCTGGTCGACGACAACGAAGCGAATCTCATCGCGCTGCGAGCGATTCTCGATCCGCTTCGCGAGCACATCGTCACCGCATCGTCGGGCGAGGAAGCATTGCGCGCCGTGCTTCGCCAGGACTTCGCGGTGATCCTCATGGACGTGCAGATGCCTGGTCTCGACGGCTTCGAGACCGCGGCACTGATCAAGTCGCGCAGCCGATCGCGACACGTACCGATCTTGTTTCTCACCGCGATCAATCGCGATTCGCACCACGTCTTCCGAGGCTACGCGCACGGCGCCGTGGACTATCTGGTCAAGCCGTTCGACCCGGAGGTATTGCGTTCGAAGGTCGCCGTGTTCGTCGACCTGTGCCGCAAAGAGCGTCTGGTGCAAGTCCAGGCCGAGCAGTTGCGCAAGCGTGACCTCGATGCACTCGCCGCTCGCAACGAAGCCCGCTACCACGCACTGATGGACGCCCTGCCGCACGGTGTATGGGCGGTCACGCGCACCGGCGTGATTCATTACGCCAATCGAGCCGCCCTCGAATTCGACGCGCGCGGCGCCCACGAGGCAAAGGGTGCGTTCGCGGCGCTGGTGCATCGCGACGATCGGACGGAAGCGATTGCCACGTGGATTCACGTGTTGCGCAGTGGGAAGGAGGCCGAACGCCAATGCCGGCTGCGGCTGCGTGATGGCTCGTTTCGCTGGCACCTTGCTCGCGTCGCACCCGAGGTCGAAACCGACGGCACCATCGTCGGGTGGATCGTCACGGCCACCGACATCGACGATCAGAAGCGCGGGGAGACGGCCCGCGCCGCGCTGCTCGAACAGGAACGCGAGGCGCGCCGCGAAGCCGAGGAGGCCCGCACCGAAGCGGTGGTTGCCAATCGCACCAAGGACGAATTCCTCGCGACGGTGTCGCACGAACTTCGCACGCCGCTCACCGCGATTCTCGGCTGGGCCCACGTTCTCCGCAGCGCAGGAATGGATGCCGCACGCACCTCGCGCGCGATCGAGACCATCGAGCGGAACGCGCTCGTTCAAGCGCAACTCATCGACGACATCCTCGACGTGTCGCGCATCGTCGCGGGCAAGCTTCGCGTCGAGCGTCGGCCGATTCCGCTGGCGCCCGTCGCGGACGCCGCGGTCGACGCCGTTCGACCCGGGGCCGACACGAAGGGCGTGCTGCTCGAGGTGAACGTAGACCGCTCTCTGTGGGTCGACGGCGACGGCGATCGGCTGCAACAGGTGATCTGGAACCTGCTCTCGAACGCGATCAAGTTCACGCCGAAGGGCGGGACCGTTTCGCTCGGCGTGGCTCGCGAAGGCGATCTGGCCGTCGTGTCCGTGCACGACACCGGCGAAGGAATCGCAGCAGACTTCCTCCCGCACGTATTCGAGCGCTTCCGTCAGGCCGACGCTTCGAGCACGCGATCGCACGGCGGACTGGGGCTCGGGCTCGCGATCGTTCGGCACCTCGTCGAATCGCACGACGGAAAGGTAACCGTCGCCAGCGAGGGCTCGGGACGCGGCGCAGCTTTCTTCGTGCGCATCCCTGCCATCGCACCCATCGCGCCCGAGAACCACCCGCCGAAGGAACATCGCACTACCGTCGTCGACACGCCGCGCGTCGTGCTCGAGCGCGATCGACCGATGAACCTCGCGGGCGTGCGCGTACTCCTCATGGACACCACGGAAGAGTCGCGCGTCGCGCTCGCCGAAGTACTCACGATGGGTGGCGCGTCGGTCACCATCGTGTGCTCGCTCGACGAAGCGATGGCGCAACTCGATCGCACTCTGCCCGACGTGATGGTGATGGACTTCGCGACTTGCACCGAGGTCGAGCGCGCGATGACCAAACGGATGCGCGATGGCCAGGAGCGCCGTCCGCGCGTTCCCACCATCGCGTTGTGCAGCGCGCCGCGCCGCGCCGATGAAGCACCCGCGCCGTGTTCCGGGTTCGACGAATGGCTCCCGAAGCCGGTCGAACCCGACGCACTCGTGACCGCGATCGCGCGACTCGCGATGCCCGATGCGAACAATCGACGCGCTTCTCGGGACGATGAAAAAGCCCAAAAAGTGCCGGGACCACAGGGAGACCCTTGACGGACGGCGCGGCGTCGCAGAGGGTGCGCCCCGTGGAGTCCGGCTCGCTCACATTCCAATTGATCGACGACGACGGCGACGAACTCCCGGGCACGTGGTCGTACGAGTGGTCGGGGCGCGATCCGTTCGAACTCACTGTCTTCGCCGTGACCGAGTTGTCCGGCAAGGCCTGGAAGTGGACGACGCAGCGTCGTGACGGCGGCATTCTCTCGGCACAACGATGCCGCGCTTTCAAAGTTCGCGTCGGTCGCTTGCTGAACAAGTCGCGACGTCCCGTCACCGCCGCGGTGCTCGCACGAATCATCACGCAGGAAACACTGCGTCCCGGCCAGCCGGGCCCGAGCACCAAAGAGATCGCGTCGATCCTGGCGGGGCACACTGATATCGACTGGGAAGCCGGTCCGTCGCAGACCGCGCCCGCCATGCTCCGCGCCCTTCGAGATGCGCTCCGTGCCGCCGTCGAAGGCGAAGGTGGACTGCGAATCACCTGGGGGTGATCGTTCACCATGGTCGTCGGACTTCTTCGCATCACGCTCCACATTCCCGAAGCCCACTCGCTCAAGGATCGCCGCGCCACCGTGCGTCGTGCGGTCGAGAGGGTGCGTGCGAAGTTCAACGTGTCGATTGCCGAAGTCGGTGATCTCGATCGCTGGCAGATCGCGACCGTGGCGGTCGCAGCGGTGTCCAACGATCGGGCGTACGTGAACGAAGTGCTCGACAAGGTGACCGGCGCGATCGCGAGTGCGAGCGCGGGCATGGCGATGATCGCGAACCGCGAAATGGAGATTCAGTCGTACGGCGATCGCGAAACGATCGGCGAAGGGCTGGCACTGAAGACCGTCGATTCGCTTCCGCGCATGTCGATGGTTTCGGAGGACGACGATGCCGACGACGAAACCTGACGATCGCCGCCGACCCGAACGCGTGGCGACGCGAGTAAAAGAAGAACTGTCGACGGCGCTGAGTCGCGACCTGAACGACCCGCGCCTCGAGAACGTCACGCTCACCAGCGTGCACGTGACCGACGATCTCGGGATGGCGCGCATCGCGATCGTGGTGCTCGGCGACGACGACAAGAACAGCAAGGCCTTCGCGGCGTGCAAAGTGTTGCGCGCACTCGAGGGCGGGCTGCGCAAGCGCCTCGCGACGCGGCTCTCGATGCGGCGAGTGCCGACGCTGCACTTCGACGTCGCCCAGGGTCGCGAAGAAGCATCGCGGCTCGATTCGCTACTGCACGAAGTGGGTCGTGAACTGAAGGGAAGCGGCCGGGATCGCGGCGAGTGACGGCTCGCTCGCACGGGATCCTCCTGATCGACAAGCCGCGCGGAGTCACATCGCACGACGTCGTGGCGTGGTCGCGTCGCGTGTTCGATCAGCGTGAAGCAGGGCACGCAGGCACGCTGGATCCGATGGCGACCGGGATGCTCGTCGTGTTGCTCGGTGAAGGCACCAAGCTGTCGTCGTACCTGACGGCCGAGTCGAAGTCCTACGAAGCGACCGTGCGGTTCGGCACGGCGACCGACAGTCTCGATGCGGATGGGACGGTCGTCGCGAGCACCGATGCGCCGCTGCCCACGCGCGATGCGATCGAACGTGCGCTCGCCGCGATGGTCGGACCGATCGATCAGATTCCGCCCGCCGTGAGCGCGATCAAAGTCAGCGGCGTCGCGATGCACAAGCTCGCGCGTCGCGGCGAACACGTCGAACTCCCGCCGCGTCCGGTGGTGCTCGAGTCCGCATCGGTGCGCGACGTTCGTGAGGGCGAATGCGACATCGCGATCACGTGTTCGAAAGGCTTCTACGTTCGTTCGCTCGCGCGCGATCTCGCCGATGCGCTGGGAACGCTGGGTCATCTCACCGCGCTGCGGCGCACGACGTCCGGGCCGTTCGGGCTCGATGAAGCGTTCGACGGTTCACGTCTCCGCGCCGCCGCAAAAGAGCGCGACGAAGAGGCACGTGCCGCCGCTCATCGCGCGCTGCTCACCCTGGCCGCCGCGGGGCGGGCGCTTCCGGTCCGCGTGGTGAACGACGACGAGGCGCTCGCGCTCTCGCAGGGCAAGCGACTCGCGGTCGACGATCCCGATGGCTTCGCACTGGCGACGCGCGACGACGACCGCGACCATCCGGTCTGCATCGCCGAGGTGCGTGACCGCGTGCTTCGCTCGGCGCGAGGATTTGCATGGCCCGGCCGTACCGACGCGGTGCCCGAACCTTGACGGACCCACACGCGCGGAGCACATGCTCGAGCGTGAACTTCGTCGCGTGCGTGCTCGAGCTGGAACGAGCCCTCGGTGCATCGCAGATCGAAACCGAGCGGGACGCGTGCGCGAAGTACGTTCGCGACGAGTCGTACATCGAAGGCGTCGTCCCCGATGCGGTCGTCCATGCGCGCAACACGGCGGATGTCTCCCGAACTCTCGTGATCGCGAGCAAACACGGCGTGCCGGTGTTTCCACGTGCAGCCGGCAGCGGCAAAACTGGCGGTGCGGTGCCCACGCGACCGGGCATCGTGCTCGACACGCTTCCGCTCGCGCGCGTGAAAGAGATCGATCGCGAGAATCTCATCGCGGTGGTCGAACCGGGCGTGATCACCGGCCGACTCCACGAACTCGTCGAGAGCGAAGGTCTGTTCTATCCGCCCGATCCGAACTCCCTCGATCTCTGCGCGATCGGCGGCAACGTCGCCGAGAACGCCGGTGGACCGCGCGCGTTCAAGTACGGCGTGACGCGGGAGTACGTGTACGGACTCGAGGCCGTCACGATGGACGGGACCGTTCTGCGCACCGGCAAGCGCACGGTAAAGGGCGTCACAGGCTACGACGTCACGGCGCTCCTCGTCGGCAGCGAGGGGACTCTCGCTGTGTTCACCGAGGCGACGTTGCGACTTCTTCCGAAACCGCCCGAGGTACGCACGCTGCTCGCGCTCTTCGGCGATGTTCTCGACGCCGGGCGGGCGGTGTCTCGCATCGTCGCGCGCGGACTCGTCCCGCGTTGTCTCGAGCTACTCGACCGCGAGTGTTGCGAGGCGATTCGCGACAACGGCAAGGTCCCACTCGCGCCGTCCGTGCAAGCGGTACTGATCATCGAGATCGACGGCGAAGGCCCATCGCTCGACGGCGAGATGGAACGCGTCGGCAATGCGTGCACCGAAGCCGGTGCCACCGACGTGCAGGTCGCAAAACATGGCGGCGATCGTGATCGGATGTGGGCGGCGCGACGCGCGATGAGTCACGCGCTTCGCGCCCGCGCGCGCTTCAAGATGAGTGAAGACATCGTCGTCCCGCGCTCGCGGCTCGGAGACATGCTCGATCGAGTTGCTCGCATCGCCGAACGCGAAGCACTGCGGCTTCCGAGTTATGGCCACGCAGGCGACGGCAACCTGCACGTGAACTTTCTCTGGGACGATCCCGACGGCAAGGCCCGCGTCGATCGCGCGATCGAAGAGGTCTTCCGCATCACCATCGAACTCGGGGGAACCCTCACCGGTGAGCACGGGCTCGGCGTGTTGAAGCGTGACTATCTGCCGCTCGAACAGAGCGAGCCGTTGATCGAACTGCAGCGCCGGATCAAGGACACGTTCGACCCACTCGGATTGCTGAACCCGGGGAAGATGTTCCCTGCACGCGGAGGACATCGCGCATGTTGAAGTCGATGGCTCTCGCCGCACTTGCGTTGGTCACGGTTGTTCCGTTTCGCGCAGACGCCGTCGCGTATGGCACATCGCCGATCACCGTCACGCTCGCACCCGGCGTGGTCGCGCAACGGTTCGCGCGCACCTGCGGCTACTGGCAGGTGTACGGCGCGGGATGCGTCGGCTGGCAGGTCAGCGGATTCGCGATTCCACCCGAACTCCTCGATCGAACCACGCTCGTCGCCTCGGCCCGCGGCGGCCGCATCGTCGTCGCGCATCAGAGCGGCATCGCGTTCAGTGACGATCGCGGTGCGCACTGGTTCCAGGGCCGCTTCGAAGGCGCGCAGTCTCCGCTGTCGGTCGCGTTCGATGCAGCGAGCGACTTCGGCGTGGCGGTCGGCGGCAACGGTTCCGTCTGGACCACCGAAGATCGCGGCACCACCTGGCGCTCACGCCGCGATGCCGCGGGACAGACGCTCGTCGACGTCGCGGTGATCGGTCGAACCATCGCGTTCAGCGACGATCACGGCGGGGTCTGGGTCTCGACCGACGGCGGATCGAGCGTGCGAACGCTGGCGGATTCGGCGCCCGCTGCGATGCCGCGGATGACCGTTCACCAACGGGCCATCTGGGTGCTCGTGAGTGGGTCGGTGTGGTGGCGCGCCGACGCATCGGGCAACGTCGAACGCGTCGATCACCCGCCGCCGCACGACTGATCGCACCGCGCGCGACCGGGACGCGCATCATCGGAGCGCTGCATTCGCGTAGCCACGCGCGGGCGCTGCGCTAGTCTGAAACACATGCGCATTCGATCCGTCCTTCCGTTGGGTGTCGCCGCGGTGACGCTGGTCGTCTGGTTGTCCGTGCGAATGTGGTTCGGCAGCGACCCGCGCGTGTGGATGATCAGTTGCCTGCTCGGCGCGTGGGCGCCGCTCGGCGCGGCATCGTTCTTTCTCTACGTACGTTCCATCGCCGATCGCGAAGACAGAGTGCTCGTGGCCTGGCTCGTTCGCGCGCTCGGAATGCATTGCGTCCTCGTGTGGATGCTCGGCTTCTCCGACTGGATGGCGGGCCCTCCCGGTCAGGTTCCGCATTGGAACAGCGACATCGGCGCGCCGATCGCGCTCCTCGCGTTCGCTCCCACGTTTGCGGCGAGTTACTTCGCGCTCCGCTGGCTCGTCGGTCTCTCACAACGACTCGCGATCCCGGTCATGCGCCCCGCGATGCCCACCGAACGACACGGCGAAGTCGTGCCATTTCGCGGCGCATTTCTCACGAGTGCCGGCGCCCCTATCACGCGCACGCCGATCGCACCCTTCGTCATCGCCGCCGCCGCGTTCGGCAGTGTCTTCGCGTTGCGTGGAACTCCGTACTGGCTGATCCCGACGAGCGCCGCTGCCCTCGCGATCTGCACGGCACGCAATCATCGCGCGCTCGCGCCGAGCGTGGCGACGCTCGCAGCCCTCGCGCTGACGATCCTCGGTTCACGCAGCGCCGCCGATTGGCACGCGAGCGTTTCGCTCGGTGTCGCGTGGCCGTGGCTTTCGTTCGTCGCGCTCGGTTTCTTTCTCGTGACCCTCGAGGGACTCGTCCGCGCGCGCCGCACGCTGCTCGCTGCGAGTTAACCCTCCCGGTCGCGCGGCTCGTCCCAGTCGCGCAGCAGCGCCCGCTCGTCGTCGCGCAGGATCATCTCCTCGACCGTCACGCCATCGAAGATCGCCTGCATCGCGTGGCGCCCCGCTTTCAGCAACAACTCGATGTGCGCCCCCACGCGATCGCATTCGTAGCGCGCGAACATCGCCTCCCACGCGCCGCGCTCGCGAGCCCGCGGTGCGAGCACCGCTGCGTTCGACGGAGTGTGAGCGAGTCGCTCGATCGAACGCGCATCCACGAAGGGCATGTCGCACGCGAGCGCGATCGCAGCGGCAATTTCGCGTTCTTTCGCTTCGCGAAGCAGCGCCGCCAGCCCCGCGATCGGTCCCACGCTCTGGACCGCATCTCGAACGCGCGCGACGCCCGCGAGTCGTTCGCCCAGCCATGGTGCATCGCCCACCAGCACCAGCTCGCATCCGGCCTCGCGCACCACGCGCGCGGTGCGATCGATGAGGGTCGCGCCCGAGCCATCGGGAGCCGGGAGCAGCGCTTTCGGCGCGCCGCCCATTCGTCGCGACCGCCCGCCTACGAACAGTCCCACCAGCGGCGTCGTCACGCGCACGCGATCAGCTCCCGCGAACGCGATATCCCTCTTCGGCGAGCACGCTCGAAACAGCATCGCGAGACACAGGCGCGTCGCTGACGATCGTCGCCTTCCCGACTTCGGCGGATACAGCGCGCACACCCGGCACCGACGACAGGGCCGCGGTCACGGCGCGCACGCAATGCTCACAGCTCATCCCGTCGATCTCGATCTCCGTGCGGATGTCCGACATGCCGGCACCTTAGCAACAACGCTTCTCTCGTGCTGCGCACTCTTGGGGAGACCTCGCGACATCCAGGGGACCAGCGGACTTTTCCGCCGAACGGGGCGCGCCGATCGACCGTCGTCGGCGAGCACCGTCATCGACGCGCAGTGGTCGTCCGTGCTGTCGCCTCGTCCGCGCGAACCGCAACGTCGCAGACCGGGACCCCGCGAGCGGGAGCGTGCGGGATCTGCGCGGTCGGCATCAGTCCACCTGCGCAAAGTCCGCGCGCCTGACCCGGCACATCGTGCTCACTTGGAACCGCCGAGCCGTACGGACGAGAACAAGCTGCGCGCTTTTGCCGCTGCAACCGGGCAGCGAGGGGGGTCAACCACATGGCGCAGTGCTTGCGAACGGGCTCCGTTACAACGGGAACGAGGAGGTTGCTCAAGTGGACGCACGACAGATCCTGCGGAAGAACCAGGCCATCGCGAAGCTGGATGATCACACCATCGAAGACCTTGCACGCACGACGACGGTGCAGCGTCTCCGGCGCGGCGAAGCGCTCTGGCGCGCGGGTGAACGTGCAAGCTCGCTCGTCGTCGTGGGCCACGGTCTCGTGAAGGTTCTCCTTCCCGCGACCGGCGCACGCGATCTCGTTCTCGGGCTTTACGGCCCGGGCGAAAGCGTCGGCGAAGCACAGGTACTCGACGGCGCGCAGTACCCGGCCGAGGCGCTCGCGCTTACCGAGCCGGTGACCATCGGCCGCATCCCGCGCGAAAACCTCCTCCAGGCGATGGAGCGCAACGGCGCGGCAACGATCGAACTCGCCCGCTCCATCGGCCGCTCGATGAGCGTTGCGAACCGCCGCATCGCGCTCTTCACGGCGTCGGCTGAAGAGCGCCTCGCGTCGACCATCATCGAACTCAGCGAGCGTTTCGGCGACGAGATGGAAGACGGCTCGACCCTCATCCCACTGCGTCTCACCCGCGCGGAACTCGCGGCGCTCGTCGGGACCACCGTCGAGACCACGATTCGCACGCTCTCGCGCTGGTCGCGCGAGGGACTCGTCACCACGGTCGATGGCGGCCTCACGGTGCACGATCCCAGCGCGCTCGCACGTCGTTCGGTGCCGCCGAATCCGTATGCGCATGCCGACGCCGGCGCAGTCCGCATGTCCTGAGCGTCCGAGTATTCAAACTGTCCGAAGCGTTGGGGCGGTTCGCGCGGGTCGCGTGCCGCCCTTCGCACTTTCTCCACGCGTTGACCGCGTGATTCGTTCGAGCAATCGTCGGCGCGATGAATCGTTTCGCAGCCATCATCACGATGATCACGTTCGTCGCGTGCGCTTCGTGCGACGACGGTGAGCCGCAAGGCGCGGGCGTTGTCGTCGCGCTCCCCTCGCCTGCCGCGACCGGGGCCGATGGCGAGTCCGGCCCGCACGGCGTCTCGCGCGTGACGGTGCACGCGAACGTGCGCGTCGATGAAGCGATGGACATCGAGGTGACGTATCCGTCGGTCGCCGGCGGTTCACTCGATCCGCGCGGCGCGCCGTATCCCGCAGTCGTCTTCGTGCAGGGCGGCCTGGTGGGTGCGGAACGATATCGATGGATCGCGAACCACATCGCGTCGCGCGGTTACGTGGTGATGATGCCCTCGCACATCGCGAACCTCGCGTTCTTCGAGACGGACAACGCGATCCTCGCACTTCGCGCGGTGCAGCATGCGGCCGCGGGAACGGGGACACTCGCCCGGGCTGTCTCGCGCGATGCGACGCACCCGCGCGCGGCGGTGATAGGCCATTCGCTCGGCGGAGTCGTGGCCGTACGGCAATGGATCTCGCACGGGTTCGATGGCGTCGCGCTGCTCGCGGCGTTTCCAGCGGAGGGCGACCCGGTCACGTCGCGTGCGGGGAGTCCGGTGCTCTCCCTCGTGGGTGAGAACGACACTCGCAAGTCACCAGCTGCGGCGTACGTCGACGGTTTCGAACGCTTCGCATCGCCACGCTTGTTCGCGCGCATCGACGGCATGAACCACTACGCATGGACCGACGATGCCTCGGACGGTGACCTCGCAGGCGATGGTCCCGAGACGCGCCCTGTCGAAGCGGTGCGCCGCGACGCAATGCGAGTTCTCGATCTCTGGCTCGATGCGAATCTTTCGAACAACGCCGACGCGGCGACCGCCCTCGCGGCTTCGGGCTTCCCGGGCGTGACGATGGTGCGCCGATGACGAAGCCTCACGCTCTCGTGCTGAGCGGCTCCTTCGCGCTCGCACTCGCATCGACACCTCGCGCGGCGTTCGCCGACCCGATCGCGTTGCGCAGCGTCGACACCGGCAACGCTGTCCACCTCGCGCTCGGGTATCCGGACTCGTCCATCGGCGCCTGGATCGCCCCACATCTCGGCGTGTCGTTCGAGTGGCGACCACCCGTTGCGCTCGGCGCGAGCCTGGCCACGCGCT